>NZ_BAAANO010000008.1:42975-93943 GCF_039529845.1 Brevibacterium samyangense
CCTCGAGGCGGACCCGCAGCGCCGGGTCGCGATGGCCCGGGCCGCCCGTGACCTCGCCGAGGCGCGGCACTCCTGGGCCCGCGCCACCGACCGCATCCTGGAAGGGGAGGACGCATGACCACGACGCCCGACACCACGGTGACGGACACCGCGGCACCCGGGACCGCACAGCCGGCGCCTCGGCAGCCCGGACCGGTCCGCCGCACGCTCGGCATCCTCCGGCCGCACATCGGCCGGGACTGGCCGCTCATGGGCGGAGGGGCGCTCGTCCTCCTCCTCGAGGTCGCCTTCCGCGTCCTCGAACCCTGGCCGACGAAGTTCGTCGTCGACGCGGTGACCGCCTCGCTCGGCGCCCACGTCCCGGGCGCGTTCGCCCCGACACTCACGCTCCTCGTCGTCGCCGGTGCCGCGCTCGTCGCGATCGTCGGCCTGCGGGCGCTCGCGAACTTCACCGCGACGGTCCTCTTCTCGCTCGCCGGTTCCCGGATCGCCACACGACTGCGGACACACGTGTTCGAGCACGTCCAGGCGCTCTCGGACGGTTTCCACGCCCGCAGCCGCAAGGGCGATGTCGTCCAGCGCCTCGTGAGCGATGTGAACAAGCTCCAGGAGGTCGCGACCACCGCCGGACTGCCGCTCCTCGCGAATCTCCTCACGCTGTTCGTCATGGCGATCGTCATGGTGGTGATCGACCCGTTGCTCGCGTGTGTCGTGTACCTCGCATGCGCCGTGTACTGGTTGTCCTCGCGGGGCACGACCGACCGCATCACCCAGGCCTCCCGGAAGACCCGCGCTGGTGAGGGGAGACTCGCGAACACCGCGCACGAGGCGCTCGGTGCCATCCACGTCGTCCACACCTATGCGCTCGAGCCGGTCGTCGCCGAGCGGTTCGGCGGGGCCAATGCGACGACACTGCGCGACGGTGTGCGCTCGAAACGCCTCGCCGCCGCGCTCGAACGGCGCACCGACGTCATCGTCGGCGTCGCCACCGCTCTCGTGCTCGTCGGCGGAGGCTGGCGGGTGCTCGAGGGAGCGATGACCCCCGGTGATCTCGTCCTCTTCCTCACCTATCTCAAGACGACGATGAAGCCCCTGCGGGACCTCGCGAAGTACACCGGGCGGATCGCCCGCGCCCTCGCGAGCGGGGAACGGGTTGCGGACCTCCTCGAGGTGCCCGTCGAGATCGCCGACTACCCGCTGGCCCGTGACCTCACGTGGTCGCGGGGCGCACTCTCCTTCCGTGGCGTCACCGCCGGATACCGGACCGAGGACGGCGGCCCCGTCGTCCCCGTGCTGCGCAACCTCGACCTCGACGTCCCGGCCGGCCAGAAACTCGCGATCGTCGGACCCTCGGGAGCGGGCAAGTCCACGCTCGGGCAGCTCGTGCCCCGGCTGCTCGATCCCATCGAGGGGAACGTCGAACTCGACGGCCTCGACGTCCGGAACGTCACGCTCGACTCGTTGCGGCGCCACGTCGCGGTCGTCCCGCAGGACACCGTCCTGTTCAGCGGTTCGATCCGCGAGAACATCCGGTACGGGCGCCTCGACGCCACGGACACCGAGGTCGAGGACGCCGCCCGCCGGGCGTGCGCCCACGATTTCGTGAGCGAACTGCCCGGGGGGTACGAGACCCTCGTCGGGGAACGCGGCGGTACTCTCTCGGGCGGACAGCGCCAGCGCATCGCGGTGGCCCGGGCACTCCTGCGGAACTCCGCGGTCGTCCTCCTCGACGAGGCGACGACGGGCCTCGATCCCGACTCTGCTGCCTCCGTCCTCGAGGCGATCGACCACCTCACGACGGGCCGCACGACCCTCGCGATCACGCACGACGCCGCCACGGCGCTCGCCGCCGACCGGGTCGTGTGGATCGAGCACGGCCGGGTGCAGCTCGACGGGACCCCCGAAGCGCTGCTCCGTGATCCGGATTCCGCGTTCGCCCGGTGGGTCGGCGCCCAGGAGGGTGGATCGCAGGACACCGGGTCGCCGGACACAGGCACTCCTGTGTCGGGCGGTGCCGTCGTGTCGGGAGGTGCAGCAGTGTCGGGAGGTGCCGTCCGTGCGGCCGGTGTCGCAGGCCCCGTGGCGATGCCGAAGGACCTGCCCACGCAACCGATCGCACTCCCGCGCGCCGGCGCCGCACGCTCCGACGCGACCACGTCCTCGACCCCGGGAGGTACCCGATGACCTGGATCCCCGCCCTGCGCGCCCTGCTCACCCCCGGATTCGCCGAGGAGGCCTTCGGCTCCGGCGCACGCGTCGACCACGTACGTTTCAAACCCGGCCAGTCCCTCGTCGGCCGACTCACGGTGCCCGGTGAGGCACCGCGGTGGGTCGCCTCGTACACCCCGGAGCTCGCGGTCAAGGAGAGGAACCTGCTGCGGCGCGCGGCCGGACACGACCTCGGACGGGCGCCCGTGCCCGCTGCATTCGGTCGGGGTTCGCTCGTGACAGGACCGATCGTTGCCGACCCGCGCCTCGGGCCCGTCCTCCGCGGAGCGGCGGGCGGCGCCGACCGGAACGCCACGGCGACCGTCACGGTGCTCAACTACAACCCGCTGCGGCGGCTCGTCCGTGCGGTGAGAACCGCGGACGGTGCCCCGGAGGTGCACCGCACCTGGGTGACCCCGCCGCCGGTGACGGTCCCGATGCTCCTCGCCCTGCGCGCCGCCGGTGTCCCGACTCCGGCCCCGAGGACCGTCGACGACCACACGATGGCGGTCGTCCACGTGCCCGGCGGCGACCTCGCGGAGAGGTTCGCCGCGGAGCACGGCGCACTCGCTGACCGCTCCGCGGACGCCACACCCGTCGCGGAGGCACTCACGGGCCTGCACCGCGCCGATCTCCGCGAGTTCACCCTGCCCACGTACTCCGGTGAGGACGCGAGCCGTGCACTCGAAGCGGTGCGGCGGACGCTCGGGTCCGCGGCGCCCCGGCTCGTCGACGACTTCGACGCGGTCGTCGGTCGGGTCCTCGGATCCGTGGCTCCGGACTTCACCGACGGGGACGGACCGGCCCGCGCCCCGGTGGTGCTCCACGGCGACTTCTCCGCCGATCAGGTTCTCGGAGCTCCGGACGACCCGACCCTCATCGACTTCGACCGTCTGCGCCTCGGCCCGGCCGGCTACGACCTCGGGTGCTTCCTCGCGGTCGAGCTCCTCGCCGGACGCGGAAGCGCCCGTGCCGGTGCGCTCGCCGAGGCGTACGACGGGCCCACCCCCGGGAAGGTCCGCGCATGGGCGGCGTTCCACGTCCTCCTCCGCGCGCTCGAACCCTTCCGCGACCTCGATCCCGCATTCGAGGCGCGGATCCTCGACCGCCTCCACCTCGCCGATGCCCTGGCTCTCACCCCGACCCGTCTCCGTGTTCATTGAGGAGTGCTCATGAGAATCCGACGTTCCTGGCCCGGGAAGAAGGGCACCCGCGTGCTCGAGGGCATCGACGACGCGGGCCGGGTGCGGGCGGGCGTCGTACCGGCTCCCGCCCGGACTCCGGCCGTCGAGCGGACCCCGGCCGTCGTCGCCGCGGCAGCGACACCCATGGACACCGAGGACCTGCCGCGGCCGCGCACCGGTCCCGTCGGCCCGGCGGACGCCGTGTGGCTCGAACCGGGCATCGACCCGAAACTCCCGACCTTCCACGTGGAGTCCGGGGACGAGGTCCTCGTCCACCGGGCGGGGCGCCGCGCCGTCGTCCGGACCTCCGCGGGTTTCGTCAAACACCTGCGCGCAGGCAGGGGTATCGAGGTCGCCGAGGTGTCGGCCCGGATGGCGACCCGTGCCCGTGCCGCCGGTTTCGCCGCCCCCGAGGTGCTCGACCACACCCCGGAGACCGTCACCTTCGCACCGCTCGCCGGGCACTCTCCCGAGGCCTTCGCGCGGATGCACGGCACGCTCGTCCCGGCGTTCGAGGAGTGGGCCCGGCGCTGGCCGGGCCTCGTCACCGGTGATGTGGCGTCGTGCGCACTCCGGGGTGTTCCGGTGCACGGACCCGAAGACGAGATCCGGGTCGTCGACACCTGGACCCGGCACCTCCTCGACTTCGCCCCCGCGGCCTGGGTGGGGGAGTACGCCGCGGAGATCCGCGCGGCGCGCGACCGCGTGATCCGCGGACTCGGCACCCCACGGGGAGGCCGGGGACAGGGAACACGGAGCGCGGATGGTGCGCTCGTCCTCGCCCATCGCGACCTCCACGACGGACAGATCCTCGTCGACGGCGGCACGGAATGTCACACGGAGGGCGGCACCGGACCGCTCACGGTCGGCATCCTCGACTTCGACACCGCCGCCCTCGCGGAACCCGAGCTCGACGTCGCGAACCTCGTCGAGCACCTGCGTTTCCGGGTCGGTCAGGGTCTGTGGGACGCGGCCGCGGCTGAGGGTGCGATCACCGCGGTGCTCGGCGTGATCGGTGACCTGCACCTCGACGCCGCGCGGCTGTCCGCCTACCGCGCCGCGACCCGTCTGCGGCTCGCGTGCGTCCACGCGTTCCGGCCCGCGGACACGGACCTCGCCCGGCGCACGCTCGAGTCACTCGCCGCCCACCGGTGAGATCACGGACCGGCACCGGGCCGGGAGACCGCCTTTCGGCACGCCCGGAGCCGGTCCCTCGGGCGAGAGGCGGTGCTCAGCGACGCCTGCGGCCGGTGCCGAAGATGCCACGGGCGATCTCCCGGGCCGCAGTCCGCGTGAACTGCTTGAACGCGGAACTCGTCACGACCTGTTCGATGACGCTCCTCTCCTTCCGGCCCCGGCTCCTGCCCCGTGAACCGGTGGGCGCCTCGGACCGCCCGGCGGACTCGGGGAGCGGCACGCGGTTCGCGGAGTCCGCCGGCGCCTCGGCGTTCTCGGTCTCCGCGGAAGCGGCCGCGTCCTCGCTCGCCCTCTCGAGGCGGGCGGTGAGGATCTCCCGGGCGGACTCGCGGTCGATCGGTTCGCCGTAGACGGCCCAGCGATCGGACTCCTTCACCGCGGCCTCCATCGCCGCGGCGTCCGTCGGTCCCATCGTCGAGGTGGGGGCGTACACCCGCGTCGGCGCAACCGGGGTGGGGGAACCGTCGGGATCGATGACGGTGACGATCGCCTCACCCGTGCCGAGGGTGGAGATGAGTTCCTCGAGGTCGTACGGCGAGGTCGGGAAGGTCTGGACCGTGGCCCTGAGAGCCTTCGCGTCCTTCGGGGTGTGGGCCCGCAACTGGTGCTGGATGCGGGCGCCGAGCTGGGCGAGGACCTCGTCGGGCACGTCGGAGGGGGACTGGGTGACGAAGAAGATCCCGACGCCCTTCGACCGGATGAGCCGGACGGTCTGCGCGACGGAGTCGAGGAACGCCTTCGAAGCGCCGTCGAACAGCAGGTGGGCCTCGTCGAAGAAGAAGACGAGCTTCGGTTTCTCAGGGTCCCCGACCTCGGGGAGGTTCTCGAAGAGCTCCGCGAGCAGCCACATGAGGAAGGTCGAGAAGAGCGCCGGACGGTCCTGGACGGCGGGCAGTTCGAGCATCGAGACGATGCCGCGCCCGTCCTCGGCGGTCCGCAGGAGGTCCGCGATGTCGAACTCGGGTTCGCCGAAGAAGACGTCCGCTCCCTGCGCCTCGAGGTTCGCGATCTTCCGGAGGATGACGCCGACCGAGGCGCTGCTCACCCCACCGATCGCCCGGAGGTCCTCCTTGCCCTCGTCCGAGTCGAGGAAGGTGAGCACGGCCCTGAGATCCGCGAGGTCGAGGAGCGCGAGGCCCGCGGAGTCCGCGTAGTGGAAGAGCAGCCCGAGGACCGATTCCTGGGTCTCGTTGAGATCGAGGACCTTCGACAGGAGGAGCGGGCCGAACGAGGTGACGGTGGCGCGCAGCGGGATGCCGGTGCCCTCGCCGCCGAGCGCGTAGAACTCGACGGGGCTCGCCTTCGCCTCCCAGGCCTGACCGTTCGCCTCCGTCCGTGCAAGGAGTTTCTCCGAGGGCTCACCGGCCGTCGCCATCCCGGACAGATCGCCCTTCATGTCCGCGGCGAACACGGGGACCCCCGCGTTCGAGAGCGCCTGGGCGAGCACCTGGAGAGTGACGGTCTTGCCGGTACCCGTGGCCCCGGCGACGAGGCCGTGCCGGTTGAGCATGGCGAGTGGCAGTGCGACGGGGACCTCGGGGACGGGCGCGTCCGCCTCGATCGCGGAACCGAGGACGATCGCCGTGCCCGCGGGGAAGGAATAACCGGTCCTGATGGCTTCGAGTGCTTCGCTCATGGGGAAAGTCTCGCACAGCTGTGAGGGACGTCACGGACGGCGGGAGGGCCTGCCGAGGCGCCGCGGGGCACCCGGGCTCGGGGCGCCTCGGCGAGCAGGGGATGGGGCCTCAGCCGAGGTGGCCGAGGAGGATCGACATCGCCCGGCCGCGCCGGTCGTAGACGACGGAGACGGCGACGGTGTCGGATTCGAAGACGTCGCCGGTGGACCCGGTGGGGGAGACGCGCGGGCCGGCGAGATCGAGGCTCGAGGGGCGGGAGCCGCAGATCCGGGCGAAGGTCTGCCGGACGGTGTCCCGGTCGGGGCGTTCGTGCCAGTCGTCGACGAGCCAGGAGGGGACCGTGACGCCGTTGAATCCGCTCGTCCGGTCGTAGACGAGGTGGATGTCGACCGCGTGGAGGATCCCGCCCGTGAGGTCGAAGGAGATACCCGAGTTCACGAACATCCAGTCGCTGCGACCGGTCGTGTCGTCGACCGGGGGTTCTCCGACCGCGAGCATCGCCGAGAGCAGCGCGGTGTCGTCCGTGCGACAGCCCAGTGCCTGCCACAGACCGCTGATGTGACCGGAAACCCCGATGTCCGCGTCCATGCACCCATTGTTGCAGAGCAGGCGGTGAAATATGTGAGCAGCATCACGCGAGTTCGGTGTGTGCAGGCGCCTCGCACCCGGCATCCCCGCGTGGGCGGCATGGTGCGGGATCAGTCATGCGGTGAGAACGTGGGGTCCCCGTCCTCGCCGACCGCGGCGTCCGCGAGCGTGATGCCTGCACCCTCGTAGAGGTTGTACACCGCGTGGACGCCGACCCGCCGGAAATGGCGCTCCTGCTCGCCCGTGCGGACGACGACGGCGAGCCGGCCGGAGAACCCGGAATCGCGCAGCCGCTCGAGCGCGTAGACGTTCGAGTCGTGCTGCGCCATCGCGAGCACCACGGTGTGCACCGTCCGCGCGGTCGTGATGCGGTGCCAGAACTCGAGCTCCGTCGCGTCCCCCTCGAGGATCCGGTACCCGTCCGCGGCGAGGCGCCGGGTGACGGCCATGTCGTTGTCGATACCCATCACCCGCATCCCGTGGGTGTCGCGGAACCGGTCGTAGGCGGCGTGCCCCATGCGTCCCATCCCGAGGACGAGCACCTCGGCGTCGCCGGTGTCGACCGGACGGTCCTCGGGGGTGATGCGGTCACGGTCGCGTTCGGGCAGGCGTCCCGCGATCCACTGCGTGAGCGGCAGCCCGCGGCCGTTGACGAGCGAGGAGACGACCATCGACAGTGCGACGGCGACCGCGACGACGACGAGCCAGCGCTCGCCGAGGAGGCCGGCCTCGACACCGACGGCGACGACGATGATCGAGAACTCCGAGAAGTTGCCGAGGGCGAGTCCCGAGAGCACCGCGGTCCGGTTCCGCAGCCCGAACGCGCGCCCGAGTGCGACGAACACCGCGATGTTCACCGGGACGAGAACGACGACGAGGGCGACGGCGGTGAGAACGTCCCCGCCGGACGGCAGGACCTCGATCCCGATCGAGAGGAAGAAGGCGACGAGGAACAGTTCTTTGAGGCCGAACATCGCCTTCCCGAGGCGGTTCGAGCCCTCCGCCCCGGCGAGGAGGAGGCCGAGGACGAGCGCACCGAGGTCGCCCTTGAGCCCCACGAGGTCGAACAGCCAGTACCCGGGGCCGAGAGCGAGCGTCACTCCGAGGAGGACGAGGAGCTCGGTCTGGTCGATGCGGGCGAGGATCCGGCGCAGCAGCCAGGCCGCCGGGACGAGACCGACGAGTGCGAGGGCCCAGGGGCTCGGGGGCTCTCCGCGGGAGGCGGAGATGACCACGACCGCGGCGAGGTCCTGCACGACGAGGATGCCGATCGCCGTCTGGCCGTAATAGGCACCGTCGTCCGAGCGACCCTCGAGGATCTTGACGACGAGCACCGTGGAGGAGAACGACAGGGCGAACGCGACGAGAGCGAAGGAGGTGAGCCCGTCACCGGCGGTGACGAGCCCGATGCCGGCGAGGAGGCCCATGAAGCCGGTACCGACTGCGGTGAGGACGACCATGTGCGCGGTCGCTGTGCCCCAGGTCTGCGGGCGCAGGAGCGTGCGGGCGTCGAACTTGAGGCCGATCGTGAAGAGGAGGAGTGTCACCCCGATGTCCGCGACGGTGTCGAGTCCGGGGAACCCCTCGATCCCCGCGAATCCGAGGCAGAACCCGGCGGCGAGATATCCGGCGAGCGGGGGCACCCGCAGGAGGCGGCTGAGCAGTCCCGCGGCGGTGGCGCCGGCGAGCACGAGGACGAGTGCGGTCATGCGGAAGTCTCCACGGATGAGTCGTGGCGGGTGGCAGCGGTGGTGGATGCGGTGGTGGGGATCCGGTCAGCCGAGGCGGCCGCCGGACTCCTCGAGATAGCAGGTCGGGCACAGGGACTCGTACGAGACCGCCATCCCGTCGATCGCGACCTGGTCGCCGGTGAAGACGAACTCGCGGCCGACCTTCCGGCCGTTGAACATCGCCTTCCGGCCGCACCGGCAGATCGTCTTGAGTTCCTCGAGGGAGTGGGCGATCTCGAGGAGGCGGGCCGAGCCGGGGAACGCGGCGGTCCGGAAGTCCGTGCGGATCCCGTAGGCCATGACGGGGACGTTCGTCGTGACGGCGATCCGCATGAGGCCGTCGACCTGCGTGCGGGTGAGGAACTGGGCCTCGTCGACGAGGAGGCACGCGACGGGCGGGACCGGCAGGTGGAGGTCCTCGAGGAGGGAGTCGTGGTCGATGCGGGCGGCCGCGTCCGCGAAGAGCGCCTCGACGTCGTCGTCGGGATCGATGAGGACGTCGGCCCGGCGGGTCATCCCGAGGCGGGAGACGATCTCGTCGTCACCTTTGAGGTCGATCCGCGGCTTGGCGAGGAGCACGCGTTGACCGCGTTCCTCGTAGTTGAAGCCCGCCTGGAGGAGTGCGGTCGACTTCCCCGAATTCATCGCCCCGTACCGGAAGTACAGTTTCGCCACCGACCCACGCCCTTTCGCTCCGGTTCCATCCCTCGACCGAAGGACCATCCTAGGTCCCCGCCCGCCGGACGGAGTTGTCGGTGGGACGGAGGCGCCCGTCGGATGCCTGCGCCGGGGTGCCGCTGGTTAGACTGGCCCACGGAAAGACCCCCGAACCGATCTGGAGATGTCCCCCGCATGGCAAAGATCATCTACACCCGCACCGACGAAGCGCCTCTTCTGGCGACCTATTCGCTCAAGCCCGTCATCGAGGCCTTCGCGACGACCGCCGGTGTCGAGGTCGAGACCCGCGATATCTCGCTCGCAGGCCGCATCATCGCCCTGTTCCCCGAGCATCTCACCGAGGAGCAGCGCATCGCCGACGCCCTCTCCGAGCTCGGTGACCTCGCGAAGACGCCCGAGGCGAACATCATCAAGCTCCCGAACATCTCCGCATCCGTGCCGCAGCTCAAGGCCGCGATCGCCGAGCTGCAGTCGCAGGGCTACGCGCTCCCCGACTACCCGGAGGATCCGCAGACGGACGAGGAGAAGGACGTCCGCGCCCGCTACGACAAGGTCAAGGGTTCGGCCGTGAACCCCGTGCTGCGCGAGGGCAACTCCGACCGCCGCGCGCCGAAGGCCGTGAAGAACTACGCGAAGGCGCACCCGCACTCGATGGGCGAGTGGTCCGCCGATTCGAAGACGAACGTCGCCACGATGGGCGAGAACGACTTCCGCTCGAACGAGCAGTCCGTCGTGTTCGAGCAGGACGACGTCGCCACCATCCGCCTCGTCACCGCGGGCGGCACCACCGAGCTCAAGCAGGTGCCCGTCCTCGCCGGTGAGATCCTCGACGGCACCTTCCTCTCGGCGAAGAAGCTCGACGAGTTCCTCGCCGCGCAGGTCGCCGAGGCGAAGAAGCAGGGCGTCCTCTTCTCGGTCCACCTCAAGGCCACGATGATGAAGGTCTCCGACCCGATCATCTTCGGCCACGTCGTCAAGGCGTACTTCGCGGACGTCTTCGCGAAGTACGGCGACGACCTCGCCGCGGCCGGCCTGTCCGCGAACGACGGCCTCGGCGGCATCCTCGCCGGCCTGTCGGAACTGCCGAACGGTGACGAGATCAAGGCGGCGTTCGACGCCGCGCTCGCCGAGGGCCCGGCCCTCGCGATGGTGAACTCCGACAAGGGCATCACGAACCTCCACGTGCCCTCCGACGTCATCGTCGACGCCTCGATGCCGGCGATGATCCGCATCGGCGGCAAGATGTGGGGCCCGGACGGGCAGGAGGCGGACACGCTCGCCGTCATCCCCGACTCCTCGTACGCGGGTGTGTACCAGGCCGCGATCGACGACTGCAAGAAGAACGGCGCACTCGACCCGACCACCATGGGCACCGTGCCGAACGTCGGCCTCATGGCGCAGAAGGCCGAGGAGTACGGCTCCCACGACAAGACCTTCGAGATCCCCGAGGCCGGCACCGTCGAGGTCGTGGGCGGCGCCGGTGAGGTCCTCATGTCCCACGAGGTCGAGGCCGGCGACATCTGGCGTGCCTGCCAGACGAAGGACATCCCGGTCCAGGACTGGGTGAAGCTCGCCGTCACCCGGGCCCGTCTCTCGGAGACCCCGGCCGTGTTCTGGCTCGACGAGACCCGTGCGCACGACCGCAACCTCATCGCGAAGGTGGAGAAGTACCTCGCCGACCACGACACCGAGGGCCTCGACATCCACGTGATGAACCCGTCCGAGGCGACCTCGTTCTCGCTCGCGCGCGCCCGCGAGGGTCTCGACACGATCTCCGTGACCGGCAACGTGCTCCGTGACTACAACACGGACCTGTTCCCGATCCTCGAGCTCGGTACCTCCGCGAAGATGCTCTCCGTCGTCCCGCTCATCGCCGGCGGTGGCCTCTTCGAGACCGGTGCAGGCGGTTCCGCTCCCAAGCACGTGCAGCAGCTCGTCGAGGAGAACCACCTCCGCTGGGACTCGCTGGGTGAGTTCTTCGCGATCGCCGAGTCCTTCCGCCACTTCCTCAACGCGGAGGACAACGCCCGCGCCGGTGTCCTCGCGGACACCCTCGACGACGCGACGGAGACCTTCCTCACCGAGAACAAGTCCCCCTCGCGCAAGGTCGGGGAGATCGACAACCGCGGTTCGCACTTCTACCTCACGCTCTTCTGGGCCGAGGAGCTCGCGAAGCAGACCGCGGACGCTGAACTCGCCGCTGCGTTCGCGCCGGTTGCCGCTGCCCTGCGGGAGAACGAGGCGACGATCGTCGAGGAGCTCGCGGCCGTCCAGGGTTCCCCCGTCGACCTCGGTGGGTACTACAACCCCGACGAGGCGAAGACCACCGCCGTCATGCGCCCCTCGGCGACCTTCAACGGGATCATCGACACGCTCGTGAAGTGATCCCGGTGCGCACCTGCGGTCCGATCCCGTGACCGTGGGGTGCGTTCTCGAGGTGGAAACCCCGATTCCGTTCGTGGAATCGGGGTTTTCCCTTTTGGGCCCTCCCCATGTGCCCCGACACGTGCCACTATGGGCCTATGGCGACTCCGCAGCACGGTTCCCCGGACCAGAATCCCCTCACCTCGGCCGATCTCCCGCCCGAGCTCATCGCCCCCGAGGCCGGCGGGCAGACCGCGGGTGACGTGGCGCCGGCGACGACCGAGCGGTCGGCGGTCGACCGCAGCTCCCGCACCGGGGACTCGGGACCGGTGAAGGACAACGGCGGCGTCTCCGCCGGCGTCTGGGTGTCCCTCATCGTCGGTGCGCTCGTGCTCGTCGCACTCCTCGTCTTCATCATCCAGAACAACGTCCCGGCGACGTTCCACTACTTCGGGTGGCACTTCCAGTTGCCGCTCGGCGTCGCGATGCTCATCGCCGCGATCGGCGGCCTCCTCATCGCCGGGATCGCCGGCAGCGTCCGGATCTTCCTGCTCTCGCGCCGGCTCAGGAAGGCGAACAAGCGGCTCACGGAGATCGACCGGATGACCGGGTCGTTCTGACACGCCCGCGCACTCCCGATTCGGTTACGGTTGAGCCATGTACTTCATCGTCGTGAAATTCCGTGTCAAGGACGAATTCGTCTCCCAGTGGCCCGAGCTCGCCCGCCCCTTCACCGAGGCGACCCGGGCCGAGCCGGGCAACCTCTGGTTCGACTGGTCGAAGAGCCTCGAGGACCCGAACGAGTACGTGCTCGTCGAGGGCTTCGCCGACGACGAGGCCGCCGGCGCGCATGTGAACTCGGACCACTTCAAGCAGATGCAGGGTGACTTCCCGCAGTACCTGCTCGCGACACCGAAGATCGTCTCCCGCAAGGTCGAGGGCGACTCCTGGGACGACATGGGAGAGATCTCCGTCCCGTGACGTCGACCCTCTCGGCGATCCTCGTGCTCGCGGGTGCACAGATCCTCATCGCACTCACGTGCCTGATCATGGGCTACCGGGCACGGGCGGGCACCCTCGAACGCAATCGGTGGTTCGGGATGCGCCTGAGCGCTCTCATGCACTCGGACACCGCGTGGAAGGCCGGGCACGCGGCCATCGCCCCGGCCCTCATCGGCCTCGGGTGGTTCGGGATCCCGGCGACCCTCGGCATCCCGGCGCTCGCGCTCGTCGCGCCGCAGGACTTCACCGTCACCGCGGGCGTGACGCTCCTGCTCCTCGAGACCGTCGTCCTCGTGATGTGGGCCTGGCGTGCCGAGGCCGTCGCCCGCCGTACCCGCTGACGGGTCCCGCTTCTCCTCCGCGCCCTCCTCACCCCGTGAGGAGGGCGCGGAGTCGTTCGAGCACCGTACGCAGTTCCGCCGGCTCGGCCGCGGGGTGGGCGATGACGATGCCGTGGCGTCGGGCGCGCCCGGACCATCCCTCGGAGAGGTCCCCGACCCGCACCCCGGATTCCGCGAGCGCGGCACGGACGGCACGCGCGCGTTCGGCCGGCATCTCGACGACGAGGGACCGGCCCGCCTCGACGAGTCCCGGCAGGTCCCGGAACCCCGCGGCGACCCGTTCCGCCGCGCGCATCCGCCTCCTGCCACGGGCGATCCGGGCCCGCAGGCCCCCGCTCGCGAGGTACTCGGCGACGGCCTTCTGCACGAGCAGGGGAGTGGCCGCACCCGAGGCGGCCCGCAGTCGGCGCATCCGGGCACCGAGGTGCCCCGTGGCCACGACGTACCCGGTCGACACCTCCCGGGTGAGGACCGTCGAGAAGGTGCCGATGTGGACGACGGTGTCGGGGGCGCTCTCCCACATCGGGGGCACGAGGGGTCCGGCGTAGCGGGCCTCGCTGTCGTAGTCGTCCTCGAGGACGACGGTTCCGTGCGTCCGGGCCCACGCGAGGAGTGCCGCCCGTCGGCCCGCCGGCATCGTGGTGCCGTGCGGGAACTGGTGATTGGGGGTGAGGAGAAGCGCGGAGATCCTCTCGCCGGCCGCTGCGAGGGCGTCGAGGGCCTCCACGGACATGCCGTGCTCGTCGACGGGGACCGGGAGGACCGTGACCTCGTCGAGAGTCCGGCGCAGGCCGGGGAACCCGGGGTCCTCGACGGCGACGGTGAGGGTCTGTGCGGGGGAGGCGAGAGCCCGGAGCGCGAGCGCGAGGCCGTCGCGGGAACCCCCGGTCACGAGGATGTGGTCGGGGTCGACGGTGATGCCCCGCATGAGGCGGAGATGTTCCGAGATCGCCCAGCGCAGGCGCGGAATCCCGTTCGGGTCGGCGGTGTCGCTCGGCAGGTCGAGGGCGGCGCGCCACGCTGCCCGGAACCGGGATTCGGCGGTGATGGGCCGGCTGCCGGCACCGGGGCGGAGGTCGATGCGGACGGGAGGCCCGGTGCGTGCGGGGGCGACGTGTCCGGGATCCGGGAGTGCGCGAAGGGCCGAGGCCGGGAGGTCGGGGTCGAGGTAGGTGCCACCGCGCGGGCGGGACACGAGGTACCCCTCGGTGCGGAGCTGCTCGTACGCGGTCTCGACGGTACCGCGGGCGAGGCCGAGGTGGTCGGCGAGCGTACGGCTGCCCGGCAGTCGGTCCCCGGGGACGAGGGTACCGGCACGGACCGCGGCGCGGACGGCCGCGGCGATCTGGGCCGGGAGGGGAAGGACTGCGTCACGGTCGAGGTCGAGGTGGAGGTCGCGGAGGGACATGAGGGCATTCCATCACATCTGGCCCACTGAAGTCGTCACCTTCTGGTCCTCGCGCAGGGCCACATCGCTTCGTAGTCTGAAACGCATCCGCTCGCGGGGTACTTCCCCGTAGGACGAACTCCCACGACATCCCGACCGAAGAACCCGGAGCCACCATGACCACTCCCGCGGACCCCACCGCACCCACCACCGCATCCCCGTCCGGCCCCACCCGGGACGAGCGTGCGCTCCTCGGCGCCGGCCTCGCCCGCATGCTCAAGGGCGGCGTCATCATGGACGTCGTCGATGCGGAGCAGGCGCGCATCGCGGAGGCCGCGGGCGCCGTCGCCGTCATGGCACTCGAACGCGTGCCGGCCGACATCCGTGCCCAGGGCGGGGTCGCCCGGATGAGCGACCCGGACCTCATCGACGGGATCATCGAGGCCGTGTCGATCCCCGTCATGGCGAAGGCGCGGATCGGGCACTTCGTCGAGGCGCAGGTGCTCGAGGCACTCGGCGTCGACTACATCGACGAGTCCGAGGTGCTGTCACCGGCGGACTACGTGAACCACATCGACAAGACCGGGTTCGAGGTGCCGTTCGTGTGCGGGGCGACGAACCTCGGTGAAGCCCTGCGGCGCATCACCGAGGGCGCGTCGATGATCCGTTCGAAGGGCGAGGCCGGCACCGGTGACGTGTCCGAGGCGATGAAGCACCTGCGGACGATCACGGGGGAGATCCGGGCACTCGGTGCGAAGTCCGACGACGAGCTCTTCGTCGCCGCGAAGGAGTTGCAGGCCCCGTACGCGCTCGTGAAGCAGGTGGCGCGGGAGGGGCGGTTGCCGGTCGTCCTCTTCGTCGCCGGTGGCATCGCGACCCCGGCGGACGCCGCGATGATGATGCAGCTCGGCGCCGACGGCGTGTTCGTGGGCTCCGGCATCTTCAAGTCGGGGAACCCCGAGCAGCGGGCGAAGGCGATCGTCGAGTCGACGACCCACTTCACGGACGCGGCTCTCATCGCCCGGGTGTCCCGCGGGCTCGGGGAGGCGATGGTCGGGATCAACGTCGCGGATCTGCCCGCACCCCACCGCCTCGCCGACCGCGGGTGGTGAGCCACGCCGTGACGCCACCGCTCATCGGTGTCCTCGCCCTCCAGGGTGCGGTCTCCGAGCACGCCGCGGTGCTCGCGACGCTCGGCGCGCGCACCCGCACCGTCACCCGGCCCGCACACCTCGAGGGCCTCGCAGGACTCGTCATGCCAGGCGGGGAGAGCACGGCCATGGCGCGCCTCGGCGCCGGCGTCGGGATGTTCGAGGCGATCGCCGCCCGGCACGCCTCGGGGACCCTCCCGCTCCTCGGCACCTGCGCGGGCCTCATCCTGCTCGCGAACGAGGTCGAGGACACCGAGGAGGCCGAGGCGCTCGCCGGGTTCACCCGCGCGCCGGCGCTCGACATCACGGCCCGGCGCAACGCCTACGGGGCGCAGCGGGAGTCGTTCCTCGCGGACCTCGCCCTCGAGGACGCCGCCGACCCGGACGGTGCTGCCGCGGGTGGGGCCGGGCGACGCACCGTCCGGTCCGCGTTCATCCGGGCGCCGCAGATCGTGCGGGTCGGTGACGGCGTCGAGATCCTCGCGCGGCACGCCGGGCGGCCCGTTCTCGTGCGACAGGGGGACGTCCTCGCCGCGACCTTCCATCCCGAGATCACCGGCGACACCGCGGTGCACGCGCTCTTCCTCGCACGGGTACGGGCCGCGGACTGAGCCCTTCACCAGCACTTCCACAGTTGCGCACGTGCGCACATGTGGACTTGTCCGGGACACACGGGTGTGGGAGAACTACTTCCATGAACTCCCTCGCCGTGGCCTTCCTCCTCACCCTGGGTGCGGGGCTCGCCACCGGCCTCGGCGGGCTCGCGGCGGTCCTCGTTCCCGCCGAACGCCGCCGCTCCGGAGTCTTCCTCGGCACCGCCCTCGGCTTCTCCGCCGGCGTCATGGTCTACGTGTCCTTCGTCGAGATCCTGCCGCAGGGCATCGTCACGATCGGCGAGACCCACGGGCCGCGCACCGCGACCGCTCTCGCCGTCGCCGCGTTCTTCGCGGGTATCCTCGCGACCGCCGTCATCGACCGGCTCGTCCCGGCCCGGATGGACCCGCACCCGCAGATGGCCGGGGGACGGGCCCCGGATGCCGCCGCCGAGGCGCCCCGCACCCCGGCACCCTCCCCGCACTCCGGGCACGATCCGCACCGCCGGGCGCTCCTGCGCACCGGCATGTTCACCGCATTCGCGCTCGCCCTCCACAATTTCCCCGAGGGTTTCGCCACCTTCCTCACGAGTCTCCAGGACGCGGCGGTCGCGATCCCCATCGTCGTCGCGATCGCGGTGCACAACATCCCGGAGGGGATCGCGGTCGCGGTCCCCATCCACCACGCGACCGGTTCGAAGCGCAAGGCGCTCGGGCTGTCGTTCCTCTCCGGCCTCGCCGAACCGGCGGGTGCGGTCATCGGCTATCTGCTCCTCGCGCCGTTCATCACCCCGACGAGTCTCGGGATGGTGCTCGCGGCGGTCGCCGGAGTCATGGTGTTCCTCTCGTTCGACCAGCTCCTGCCGACCGCGCAGCGGATGAGTACACACCGCTGGTCGATGTACGGACTGCTCGCGGGGATGGCGGTCATGGCCGTGAGCCTCGTGCTGCTCGCATGAGCCTTCGACCCGGACATGTTCCCGGTCGCGACCCGGCGGTCCGTCCGGTGCGGTGCCCGGCCGCAGCCTCTCTTCACCCGTTCGTCACGCCGGGTGCACGCGGAGTGCGGGTCCACGCCGTTAGAGTGAGCGCATGTCGACTCTCGCGTACACCGTCATCAACGATGCCGACCCGACCGCACCCGTCCTGATCCTCGGCAATTCCCTCGGCACCGTCCAGGGCCTGTGGGCCGGTGTGGCGTATCGCCTCGCGGACGACTACCGCGTCGTCACCTACGATCTCCCCGGCCACGGCGCCTCCCCGCTCCTCACGGACGTGACCCTCGAGTCCATCGCCCGCGGTGTCCTCGAGATCGCCGACGAGCTCGGTGCCGAGCGGTTCCACTACGCCGGTGTCTCGATCTCCGGCGCGACCGCGCTCACCCTCGCGACGATCGCCCCCGAGCGTCTCCACAGCGTCACCGCGGTCGCGTGCGGCGACTTCTTCGGCGGTGCCGAACGCTGGGACCAGCGGATCGAGGAGGTCCGGAAGTACGGCACCCGCGGGCTCATCCCCGACACCGTCGATCGGTGGTTCGCCGCCGGGTTCATCGACGAGGACAACGCCGCCGGCCCGATCGTGCTCGAGATGCTCGGGAACGTCGACGACGCCGGGTACATCGAGTGCTGCAAGGGCCTCGCGTCCTACGATCTGCGGGACTCCGTCTCCCGGATCACCGTGCCCACCCTCCTCATGGCCGGTGCGCAGGACCCGGGGAACACCCCGGAGTCGATGGAGGAACTCCACGAGCGGATCGAGAACTCCGAGTTCGTCGTCGTCCCCGACGCCGCGCACATCCCGATGGCCGAGCATCCCGAGATCGTCACCGACCACCTCGCCTCGTTCCTCGCCCGCACCTCCGAGGAGTACTGAGCTCCGCCGCAGACGCGCCGAGGCGCCACGGAGTCGCGAACTCCGTGGCGCCTCGGCAGTTGTGGACGGGCCTCCGGTGCCGGCGGGCCACCGGCCCGGCCGGCCGTGGGCGAAGGGCCTCGGGCCGGGTCGAGGACGAAGTCGTACACCGTCTGCTCGCCGGTGCCGCTCTCGGCCGGCTGGATGTCGAGCACGAGCTCGGGCTTCACCGCGGTCGCGACGTCGTCGTCGTTGTGTTCGTCGCCGGGGAAGTAGAGCTGGGCGGTGAGGAGCTGGTATCCGGGGGCGGACACCTTCACGTGGAGGTGCGCCGGACGCCAGGCGTGCGAGCCGGCGGCGGCGATGAGCTGGCCGCAGGCACCGTCGGTCGGGATCATGTACGGGGCCGGGCGCATCGTGTGGATCTCGTAGGTGCCGTCGGCGGCCGCGGTGAACGTACCGCGGAGGTTCCACTCCGGGATGTCCGGGGCGAACTGGGAGTACAGTCCGTCCTCGTCCGCGTGCCAGAGCTCGACCTTCGCGTCCGGCAGCGGGGTGCCGTCGACCGCGGTGATGGTGCCTGTGAAGAGGAGCGGGGTGCCCTTCTCGTCCTGCCGCATCGAGATCGTCGCGGGGGAGTCCTGCGCCGGGGCGTCCGGCACGTGGTACGGTCCCTCGATCGAACCCTTGCTGCCCTGGCGGTGGTCGGTGTTGACGTCCTCGACGGTGTGCTCGAGCCAGACGTCGAGGAAGAGCGGCCACTCGCCGGCCTCGCCGACCTTGATGAGCCACGCCTTGAACGCGTTGTACTCGTCGTAGCTGATCCGTTCCTCGCGGGCGATGTCGTTGATCGCGGTGACCGCGCGGGTCGCGAGGCGGTTGACGCGCTCGTGGTCGACCTCGCCGCCGTGGAGCTTGCCGGAGGTGCGGAAGCGGTCGGTGCCGGCGGCGCCGGAAGCGGCTGCGGTGGGATCCGGGGGTGTCACGGGAACTCCTTCGTTGCGGTTGTGCGGGTGGTGGACAGGGTCGGTACGGATCAGCGGATCGAGTTGGGGTGCTTCGCGAGTGGCGTCACGGTGATCGACATGTACGGGTACATGGGGAAGCCGCTCAGCACCTCGTGGAGGGTGTCGTTGTCGGGGACGTCGAACAGCGCATGGTTCGCGTACTGGCCGACGATCCGCCAGATCCCGAGGATCGTGTTCTGCCGCTGGAGGTTCCCGGAGTACTCCATTCTCCCTGGCCTGGAGATCGGCGACCTGCTCGGGCGAGAGGTGGGGCGGGAACTCGACCTGCATGCGGGTCATGAAGAGCACGGTCTTTCCTTTCCGTTTGCGCGGCTGTGTCCGTGTGGAGAGCCGTAAGGGGCGCGGATCAGTCCTGTCGGTACCGCGCGAGTTTCTCCTCGTCGATCTCGGCACCGACGCCGGGGACGGCGCGCACCGGGATCCGTCCCTCGGAGATGACGAGAGGATCCTCGAGGAGGTCGTCGGCCATGTCGAGGAAGTTCGAAAGTTCGCCCGCCCTCCGGCTCGTGGCCTCCTGGGCGGCGCCGAAGGTGACGGTCGCGAGCGAGCCGACCTGGGTGTCGATCTGATTGCCCATGGTGACGTCGACGCCGAGGCCCGTGCACAGGCCGAGGATCTCGGTGGCCTCCGTGAAGCCGCTGCGGGCGGTCTTGATGCAGATCGCGGTGCAGCCGCCGCTCAGCAGTTCGCGGGAGGCGTCCCGGGCGGTCGGGACCGATTCGTCGCCGACGACGGGGATGGGGGAGCGCTCGACGAGACGCCGGCGGCTCATCGCCTCCTTCGCATCGCACGGCTCCTCGAGGAGGGTGAGGCCGCATAGGGGATCGCGTCGATCCGGGTGATCGTCATGCTTCCTCCGGTCGGGGAACGATGGGTGCGTCGGGGGCTGCGGTGCGCAGCGGAGCGGTACGGAGTCCTGCGAGCGGCCCTGCGACCTCGGTGAGGAACGCGTCGAGGAGCGGGGTCGGCCCGTCACCGGTGCGATGAGCGAGGACGAGGTCGATGTCCGGAGCGTCCTCGACCGGGCGGAACACGACCCCCTGGAGGGAGAACTCCTTCTCCGCGATCGGGACGAGTGCGATGCCCAGTCCTGCGGCGACGAGGGCGAGGAGGGTGGCGGTCTCCCGGGCCTCCTGCGCGACGTGCGGGGTGAAGCCGGCCCGGCGGGCGGCCTCGGCGGTGATGTCCCGGACGACGGACTCCGCCGGGTAGGAGACGAAGTCCTCGGCTGCGAGGTCCGCGAGGGTGAGCCGCGCACGGGCGGCGAGGGTGGTCGGCCGGCAACGCCACGCGCAGGGGGTCGCGGGAGACGAGCCGGGTGGCGAGGGCGCCTCGGCCGGGCGGTTCCTCCGGAGGCAACCCGCCGGCGGGTGGACGCAGCAGCGCGGCGTCGAGGCGCCCCTCGGCGAGGAGTCGCGTGGCGGAGCGGGTGAGGAGCTCGCCCGTGACGTGGAGACGGACTCCCGGCAGCGCGGTGCGGGCGGCGCGCAGCAACGCGGGCACGAGTCCGTACGTGGCCGAACCGACGACGCCGAGCCGGAGGACACCGCGGGCCCCGCGACCGACGAGGCGGGTGTCGTCCTCGAGGCGGTCCACCTCGGCGAGGATGGCCCGGGCCCGGTCGAGGAAGAGGCGGCCGGCCTCGGTGAGATCGACCCGGCGGGTGGTGCGCGCGAGCAGCTGGGTGTCGAGTTCGTCCTCGAGCTGCTTGATCTGCTGCGACAGGGGAGGTTGCGCCATGTGCAGACGGGCGGCGGCGCGACTGAAGTGGCGTTCCTCCGCCACGGCGACGAAGTACCGCAGATGACGTAGCTCCATCGCTCTCACGCTCCTTCTTCCCCACACGCTAGAGGTGCGCGAGGATGGGTGGAAATACGGATTCTCGCGGAACCGATATGTGCAGCCTATGAATCGCCGTCGGCCAGGGGCGGTGTCCGCCACGACCCGGGGCCGTTGTTACGATTCCCGGGATTCCGTTCCGCCCCGTGAGTCCGTGCGCGTCGTCGCGCACGCGGGCAGCACATGCCGTGCAGCCCGGCGGTCCGCGGGACGCCACGAGACCGAGAGGAACAATGACGTGTCCCTGAATGACCCCACGACCGCACCCACTCCCGAACCGGAGGCGGGTCGCCCGGTCCCTCCGGAGCCCGGAGAGGTCGGCGGGCGTTCGCCCGGTGAGAGCGAACCGGCGTTCCCCGCCCGTGCCGTGCGGATCCGCTGGACCGGTTTCGCCGCCGGTCTCGTGCTCGCGGCCCTGCTCTACCTCGTCATGCCCGCCGAGGTCCCGCAGGCGGCCCGGGTCACCGCGGCCGTCGCCGGACTCATGGCCGTGTGGTGGATGACCGAGGCGGTGCCGATCCCGGCAACCGCGCTCGTCCCGCTCGTCGCCTTCCCCGTCCTCGTGCCGCTCATCCCCGGTGAGGAGGAGGACGTCGAGGTCACGGTGACCTCGATCGGGGCCTCGTACGGGCAGGACACGATCTTCCTCTTCATGGGCGGCTTCCTCATCGCACTCGCGATGCAGCGCTGGAACCTCCACCGTCGGATCGCCCTCGTCGTGCTCTCGCTCATGGGTGACCGCACCGACTTCATGATCGCGGGCTTCATGCTCGCGACCGGTTTCCTCTCGATGTGGGTGTCGAACACCGCCACCGCCGTCCTCATGCTCCCGATCGGCCTCTCCGTCCTCCTCCTCGTGAACGAGGCGATGGAGAAGGCCGGGACGGACGGAGCGGCCGCGGCCGGGACCACCGGGTCCGCTTCGGCGGAGGACGTGAAAGCAGCGGTTCTCAAGTCCCGTTTCGGCACCGCACTCATGCTTGGCATCGCGTACGCGGCGTCCGTCGGTTCGCTCGGCACCATCATCGGCACCCCGCCGAACACCCTCCTCGTCGGCTACCTCCAGGAGACGCACGACATCACCATCGGCTTCGGCCAGTGGATGCTCGTGGGCGTGCCGCTCGCGGCGGTCATGCTCGTGATCACGTGGTTCCTCCTCGTGAAGGTGCTCTTCAAGCCGGAGGTCACGCACGTCCCCGGTGGGCGTGACCTCATCCGGAAGGAACTCGCCGCTCTCGGCCCGGTGTCCACGGGTGAGCGCCTCGTGCTCGCGGTCTTCGTCCTCGCGGCACTCGCGTGGGTCATCGTCCCCACCGTGTTCGAGGAACCGCCGATCTCCGATGCCGGGATCGGCCTCGTCGCCGGTCTCCTCCTCTTCCTCCTGCCTGCCGGCGCCGCCCGCGGTGTGCGCCTCCTCGACTGGGAGTCCGCGGTCCGCCTGCCCTGGGGCGTGCTCCTCCTCTTCGGTGGTGGCCTCGCGCTCTCGTCGATGTTCACGAAGTCCGGGCTCACCGACTGGATCGGCGAGGTGTCGCAGGGCCTCGGGGCCCTCCCCGTCGTCCTCCTCGTCGTCATCGTCACCGCCGGCATCATCTTCCTCACCGAGATCACCTCGAACACCGCGACCGCGGCGACCTTCCTCCCGGTGATCGGCGGCGTCGCGATGGGCATCGGGGCGGACCCACTGCTGCTCACGGTGCCGGTGGCGATCGCCGCGACGTGCGCGTTCATGCTCCCGGTCGCGACCCCGCCGAACGCAGTGGCGTACGGCACCGGATACGTGACGATCGGGCAGATGATCCGCGGCGGTCTGTGGCTCAACATCATCGGGGTCGTGCTCATCACGCTCGTGACGCTCACGCTCGGGGTGTGGGTCCTCGGCATCCAGCTCTGATCCGGACGGGGCACTAGGCTGGGATCGGTCCGGCCGGACGGTCGGACCGATCCCCGACCCCAGGAGAGAACCTCGTGACCCCGAAGCTCTTCGAACCCATCACCCTGCGTTCGCTCACGGTCCGCAACCGGGCCTGGCTCGCGGCGATGTGCCAGTACTCGTGTGAGGCGCAGGACGGCGTGCCGACCCCGTGGCACATGGTGCACCTCGGCGCCCGTGCGCAGGGCGGATTCGGTCTCATCATCACCGAGGCGGCCGCGGTGCTGCCGGAGGGACGCATCTCCCCGCAGGACGTCGGGCTCTGGAACGACGAACAGGCCGCGGCCTGGAAACCGATCGTCGACTTCGTCCACTCCCAGGGCGCCGCGATCGGCCCGCAGCTCGCCCACGCCGGTCGCAAGGCGAGCACCCACCGCCCCTTCGAGGGCGAACCGACCGGTGTCGCCGGTCCCGAACACGGCGGCTGGCAGCCCCTCGGTCCCTCCCCGAAGGCGTTCCCCGGCCTCGCCGTCCCCACCGAGATGACGCAGGACGACATCGCACAGGTCGTCGAGGCCTTCGGTGCCGCCGCCCGGCGGGCCGCCGAGGTCGGATTCGACACCGTCGAGATCCACGGCGCCCACGGCTACCTCATCCACGAATTCCTCTCCCCGCTCTCGAACGTGCGCACCGACGAGTACGGCGGTGACCTCGAGGGCCGCTCCCGCCTCCTCTTCGAGGTGTACGAGGCCGTCCGTGCGAACTTCCCCGAGGACAAGCCGGTGCTCGTCCGCCTGTCCGCGAGCGAGTGGACCGAGGGAGGTTTCGACATCGACGAGGCCACCGAGGTGTCCGCGAAGCTCCAGGAACTCGGTGCGGACCTCATCGACGTGTCCTCCGGCGGCAACGTCCTCGCGGACATCCCGGTGGGACCGTCCTACCAGGTGCCGCTCGCCGCGGAGATCGCCGGCGCCGGCGTCACCACCGGTGCGGTCGGACTCATCACGGAGCCCGCACAGGCCGAGAGCATCCTTGTGTCCGGGGACGCGGATGTGGTCCTCTTGGCACGTGTGGCCCTGCGCGAGCCCTCGTGGCCGCAGCGGGCCGCCCACGAACTCGGCCTCGAGTGGCGGGACGTGCCGTACCCGCCGCAGTACACACGCGGGAAGTGGTGAACATGCACCAGGTCGTCGACACCCTCCATCTGCAGGACGTCGTCATCCGGTCCATCTCCGTCTCGGAGATGGAGAACAACGTCTACCTCCTCACCTCGAAGGAGACCGGGCACCAGGTGCTCATCGACGCGGCGGACGATCCCGCGGCGATCGCGGAACTCGTCGAATCCGGCGTCGCCGACGGACCGGGGGAGGAGCCGAGCGTCGTCACCGTCCTCACGACGCACCGGCACTGGGACCACGTGCGTGCGCTCGGGGAGATCGCCGAACGCTACGGGGCGACGACCGTTGCCGGGGTGAACGACGCCGAGGCGATCGCCGAGCAGCCCGGTGGCGCACCGATCGAGCTCACGGTCTCCCACCAGGACGTCCTCTCGCAGGGCGGTATCGCATTGCGCTGCATCGAACTGCGCGGGCACACCCCGGGTTCCATCGGATACGTGTACACGGATCCGGACGGGACGACCGTGCTCTTCTCCGGCGACAGCCTGTTCCCCGGCGGGCCGGGGAAGACGAACTCCCCGGAGGAGTTCGCCTCGCTCATGGACGACCTCCAGGAGCGCGTGTTCGGAGTTCTCGAGGACGACGTCCATGTGTTCCCCGGTCACGGGAGCGCGACGACGATCGGGACCGAGCGCCCGCAGATCCCCGAGTGGCTGGCCCGCGGGTGGTGAGGTCTCCTACTTACTCCTCGACCGGACCGCCCGCGCGGCGGGCGGCGCGCGCAGCGAACGCGAGGGCGGTGAGCATGATGAGTGCCATCGTGGCGAGTTTGCCGACCGTTTCCGCAAGGGAGACGAGGGAGCGGAGCCGTTCGGGCCACCCGAAATAACCACCCGCAGGGCCGAGCATGTCGAGGCCGGCGGTGACGACCGCCATGACGGCCACGACGCCGCACACCACGAGGGCTTCCCGCCGGGAGGCCCTCGTGGTGTGCGGCAGGGCGAGGAGGTAGCCGACGGCGAGGGGAATTCCGAGGAGCGCCCAGACGAGGAGCTCCCCGAAATCCTGCCCGCGCAGGGCGAGCGCGGACTGCAGTCCGAGTGCCTCCGCGAGCCGGCCTCCGAGGTACTCGTGGATTCCGAGGCTGTCGTCGGCGACGAGGACGAGCAGGCCGCAGGCGAGGACCACGTGCGTCGCCGTCCCTCGGCGGGCGGCCGCGATCCACGTGAGGGCGCCGGCCGCGACGAGGAGGAACACATAGCCGACGACCGCCCCGACGCCCCGGTCGCGGCCTCCGTCGAAGATCGGGGAGGCGAGTGCCGGGAACCACCCGCGGGTCCCGTTCAGGTGGTTCCCCATATCGACGACTCCCACGACGGCGACGGCGAGCAGGGAGAGCCACGCCATGAGGAACCACCCGCGGGGGAGCGCGCGGAGACGGCGGCGGAGGAAGCGAACGTTCATGGGGGTGGACCTTATGCCCGTTCGGTGAGACGAGGATGAGACGCGGCCGCCGTCAGCGGAGCACGAAGCCGAGGACCGCCCAGAGGACGGTGAGCGCGAGGAGCGCGACCTCCCGGACGTTCCAGGCAGAGGTGCGTGAGGGGCCCTCGGCGCGGGGCGCCTCGGGGGTGTCCCCGGGCGCACCGGCGCTGCGGGAGGCGCGGAACGCCTCGAGGACCGCGCTGACCGCCTCGGGGTGTTCCGGAGTGACCTTCCCCGTCGTCGCCGAGGTGCGGCGCGTGCGCCGACCCGAGGACGGCAGTGCCCACGCGGTGGCCTTCCCGCCGTCGGTGTCGACGAGGGTGACGCCGAGGCGCATGTCGAGTGCCGTGACCGCGCTCCATGGGAGCACGAGGGTGCGCAGCGGATTCACGAGGCGGATGCCGCCGGGCAGCAGGTCCACCCGCGGGTGGAGGTAGAGGACCCACGCGCATGCGGCGATCGCGAGAAGCAGGCCGGACCATGCGAGAGCGGTGGACACGGTGCCCTCGACGAGGAGGCTGCCGACCCCGACGAGGCAGGCGAGAACCACAGCGCCGCCGATGATCCGCGAGCCCCCGGCACGCAGCCCGGTCCGGACCTCCGATGCCCCGGCCTGGATCGGGGCCGGATCCGGGTCCTGGAACGGGGCATTCGTGTCGCTCGATGACGGGAGCGGCTCACCCCGGGTGTGATCTCCCTCATGGGAACCCATTGCCTCGCCCGTGGGGGAGTGGGAGGCTTGACCTGGGTGTTCGCTGTGCGTCATCCCACCATTCTAGGGACCTACCGTGGATTTCCGGCGGTCGTCGGGCACTCGCGGACCCGGAGTGGCCCGGCTCGCAGAGGGTCTGGGTCTTGTATCGAAAACGTAACAATGCTGTGGCACAGTCCACTGGACGAGATGACCACCACATTTTGACGCGTAAAGTTTCGTCATTCCCTTCGGCCGGAGGTGACCTGACACACGTCGGGGACGGATTCCGGGTGAAGCGGAAGCGAACGGATTCGGATCCGCCCTTCCCCTTATCGGGGCGGGCCGAACGACACAACAGGAGACACTGTGAAGAAGACCTATCTGGCCGCGGGCGCGGGAATCGCCGCTGCTGCGCTGGTCCTGTCCGCGTGCACTCCCCCCGGCTCCGGTGACTCCGGCGACGCGGGTGAGGGCGGCGGCGAGACCTCGACCATCTTCGCCGGCTGGAACGAACCGTTCCGGTCGATGAACACCCAGACCGCGAACGGCAACGCCGTCGCGAACTCGAACATCACGTACCTGATGAACGACAACTTCGGGTACTACGACGAGAACCTCGAGATTCAGGAGGGCAACCTCGGCACGGTCGAGCTCGTCTCCGAGGACCCGCTCCAGGTGAAGTACACCTTCGCGGACACCGCGACCTGGTCGGACGGCACCCCGGTCGATGCCGTAGACCTCCTGTTCCAGTGGGCCTCGACCTCGCAGAACTTCAACACCGTCGAGTCGAACACCAATGACGACGGCACGGTGAAGGAGAACGACGAGTCGACCGTGTACTTCGACTCCTCGAACCTCGGTGGCTCGCTCATCAAGGACTTCCCGGAGATCTCCGAGGACCGCAAGGAACTCACCTTCACCTACTCCGAGCCCTTCGCCGACTGGCGCGACGCCTTCGGCTTCGGTGCCGACGGTGTGGGCGTGCCGGCGCACATCGTCGCGAAGAAGGCTCTCGGTACCGAGGACGCGGAGGAGGCGAAGCAGGCGATCGTCGATGCGATCCAGAACAAGGACACCGCTGCGTTGTCCAAGCTCTCGAACGTGTACAACACCGGCTTCGACTTCACCTCGTTCCCGGACGACCCGGACGTCCTCGTCCACAACGGTCCCTACGCGATGACCTCGTTCAACGAGGGTCAGGACCTCACCCTCACCCTCGACGAGAACTACACCGGCCCCACCGAGCCCTCCGTCCAGAACGTCACGTTCCGGTACAACGAGGACCCGATGGCGATGGTCCAGGCCGTCGAGAACGGCGAGGTCGACATCACGCAGCCGCAGGCGACCGCGGACGTCCGCGAGGCCGCCGAGGCGATCGCGGGTGTCGAGGTCTCCACCGGTGACGGTGCGACCTACGAGCACATCGACCTCACCTTCGACAACAACGGCCCCTTCGACCCGGCCTCCTACGGCGGCGACGCCGAGGCCGCGAAGAAGGTCCGCCAGGCCTTCTTCATGGTCGTCCCGCGTACGCAGATCGTCGACACGATCATCAAGCCGATCAACCCCGAGGCCGTCGTCCGCGACTCGCTCTACCAGGTGCCGACCTCGCCGTCGTACCAGCCGATCGTCGAGGGTACGGGCGGCTACGGTGAGCAGGACATCGAGGGTGCGAAGGCCCTCCTCGAGGAGGTCAAGGCCGCCGGTCACGAGATCAAGCCTGTCCGCTTCCTCTACGGTGCCTCGAACCAGCGCCGCGCCCAGACCGCGGCCCTCGTGAACGAGGCTGCGACCGAGGCCGGCTTCGAGTTCGTCGAGCAGGGTGACGACAACTGGGGCACGATCCTCGGCACCGGCACCTACGACGCCTCGCTGTTCGGTTGGCAGTCCGAGTCCACCGGCGTCACCGGTTCGGACGCGAACTGGCGCTCCACCGGCCAGAACAACTACGGCGGTCTCAACAACCCGCAGGTCGACGAGCTGCTCAACCAGCTCATGAACACGACCGAGGTCGCAGAGCAGGAGAAGCTCGAGATCGAGATCGAGAAGATCCTCATCGACGAGGCCTTCAGCCTCCCGATCTACCAGCACCCCGAGGTCCTCATCTCGCGCGAGCGCGTCGACGGTGAGTCCTCCACCTCGGTGTCGCCGACCATGTTCTGGAACTACTGGGAGTGGACGGTCTCCTGATCCTGAATCCGCTTCCCGCGGGCCGATGACGGCCCTTGCGGGTGGCGGGTCCATAATCGAGTGACCCATCCCCATTCCTGACACGCCAACGGCGGGGTGTCCCACGCGGGCACCCCGCCTCGGCATGTCGCCATCCCTCTACGAGAAGTCTGGATATCCGATGATCAGATTCCTCCTCCGACGGCTGTTGTCGTCGGCCCTCGTTCTCCTCGTCGTGTCGTTCGTCATCTATCTGCTGCTCGACAACGCGATGGATTACTTCTACGACCTGCGATCCTCGACGTCACCGAACATCGAGGCGCTCTACGAGGCCCGCATCAAGCTCCTGAACCTGGACACACCGGTCATTCTCCGGTACTTCGGGTGGCTCGGAGGGACAGCCGGCTGCCTCATCGGGCAGTGCGACCTCGGCACGGCCTGGGTGAGCGGTGAAGAAGTGACCGCGATGATCCCCGGACGCATCGCGAACACCGTCAAGCTCGTCACCGCCGCCACGATCGTCGCGATCATCCTCGGTATCGCCGTCGGCATGGTGTCCGCGATCCGCCAGTACAGCGGATTCGACTACGTCATCACCTTCTTCTCGTTCCTCATGTACTCGCTGCCCGTCTTCTGGGTGGCCGTGCTCCTCAAGCAGTACGGCGCGATCGAGTTCAACAACTTCCTCGCCGACCCGACGGTCGGGTGGGGTGCGATCTTCGCGGTGACGATCATCAGCGCCGTCTTCTGGATGCTCGCCTTCGGTGGCGGCTGGAAGAAGATGGGCATCACCTTCGGAACCGCCTTCGTCGTCACCTTCGCGGTCATCTACTACGTGCTCGCCACCGGGTGGATCGAGACCCCGCGTGTGGGGATCGCCGGTGTCGCGATCGTGAGCCTCGCGGCCGCCGTCGTCGTCACGTACCTCTCGACCGGCCTGAAGAACCGCCGGGCTCTGTACTCGGCGATCACGACCGCCGTCCTCGGCATCGTCATGTGGTTCGTCATGCAGTGGGTGTTCTGGTACATGCAGAACCTCATGAACTTCGCGTGGATCCTGCTCTTCCTCGTCGTAGCGATTGCGATGGGCATAGGCATCGGGCTCGCCTTCGGCGGCCCCGACAAGTGGACGTCCGCCCGGACCGCCGCGATCGTCGCCGTCGTCTCCGGCTTCATGGTCTTCGTCGACCGGGTGTTCCAGGAATGGACGAACTACGAGAACTACCCCGGCATCAACGGCCGTCCGATCGCGACGATCGGCGCCTCGTTGCCGAACATCGAGGGGAACTTCTGGTTCCTCAACCTCGACACCTTCACGCACCTGCTGCTGCCGTCGATCGCGCTCATCCTCATCTCCTTCGCCTCGTACACGCGGTACACCCGCGGTTCGATGCTCGAGGTGATGAATGCGGACTACATTCGCACCGCTCGGGCCAAGGGCCTGAATGAGCGCACGGTGATCATGCGTCACGCACTGCGCAATGCCCTGTTGCCGCTCGCCTCGATCATTCCCGTCGACATCATCACGATGATCGGTGGCGCCGTGATCACGGAGACGATCTTCGGCTGGAACGGCATGGGCAAGATGTTCATCGACGCGATGAGCCAGAACGAACTCGACCCCGTCATGGCGTACATCATGATCACCGGCATCCTCGCCATCCTGGCGAACCTCGTCGCCGACTTCCTGTACGCCGTCCTCGATCCGCGAATCCGGGTGACCGACTGATGACTCTTCCACTGAATCCCCCCGCAGATCCCCACGGGATCCACGATGCGGAGACCGAAGGCACGATCGAGAACAAGGACGTCGAGGGTCTGTCCCAGGCGAAGATCGTGTGGCGGAAGTTCATCCGCCATGCCGGAGCCATGGGCGGCCTCGGAGTCCTCGCACTCATCGCGCTGCTCGCCCTGACTTCTCAGGGCATCGGACCCATCCCCGGCTGGTGGCTCCACGACTATCGTGCCTCGGGCGAGGTCCTCAACGGGGGTGCTCCGACGTGGACCCTCGCAGAGCCGTTCAGCCCGGGCACCCACCCGTTCGGCCAGGACGACATCGGACGTGACAACTTCGCCCGCGTGATGAAGGGTGTCCAGATCTCCCTCATGATCATGGTGGTGATCGGCGCCGTGTCCCTCGTCATCGGCACGCTCGTCGGTGCCCTCGCCGGCTACTACCGGGGCTGGCTCGACACGATCCTCATGCGCGTGACGGACGGATTCATCATCCTCCCGACCATCGTCGTCGGTGCGATCCTCGGCAAGCTGGTCGGCGGCGTCGGTGGACTCGTCCTCGGCGTCGCGCTCGGTGCGATCCTCTGGACCGGTCTCGCCCGCCTCGTCCGCGGTGAGTTCCTCGCCCTCCGCGAGCGCGAGTTCGTCGACGCCGCCCGCGTGGCCGGCTCCTCGGACTTCCGCATCATGTTCAAGCACATGGTCCCGAACGCGGTCGGCGTCATCATCGTCAACACGACGCTCCTCATGAGCCAGGCGATCGTCCTCGAGACCGCGCTGTCGTTCCTCGGGTTCGGCATCACCCCGCCGGACGTGTCCCTCGGCTCGCTCATCAGCGAGTACCAGAGCTCCTTCTCGACCCGTCCGTGGCTGTTCTGGTGGCCCGGTCTCTTCATCATCGTCATCGCCCTGTGCGTGAACTTCATCGGCGACGGCCTGCGCGACGCGTTCGACCCCCGCCAGAAGAAGATCCCGAGCACGCGCCAGATGGAACGCGCCGCGAAGAAGGCCGCACTCGGCACGACCAGCACCACCACGAAGGAGGGTCGGAAGTGACCACCACGACCACCACCACCGAACCGCTCCTCGAGGTGAATGACCTCGGAGTCTCGTTCTGGGTCAACGGCGAGTGGTTCACCGCCGCCGAACACCTGAACTACACCGTGTACCCCGGGCAGACCCTCGCGATCGTCGGCGAATCCGGGTCCGGGAAGTCGCAGTCCTCCATGTCCCTCATGGGTCTGCTCCCGCGCAACGGCCGGGCGACCGGCTCCGCGAAGATCCGCGGCAAGGAACTCATCGGTGCCTCACAGGCCGACCTCATGGCGATCCGCGGTGGCGACATCTCCGTGATCTTCCAGGAACCGATGACCGCCCTCAACCCGGTCTACACCGTCGGCTTCCAGATCGTCGAGACCCTCCGCACACACTTCGACATGGGGCCGAACGAGGCGAAGGAGAAGGCCCTCGAGCTCATGCGGATCGTCGAGATCCCCGAACCCGAGGTCCGCTTCGACTCCTTCCCGCACCAACTCTCCGGTGGACAGCGACAGCGCATCATGATCGCCCAGGCAGTCGCCTGCAACCCCAGCCTGCTCATCGCCGACGAGCCCACCACCGCGCTCGACGTCACGGTGCAGGCGGAGATCCTCAAGCTCATGCGCAGCCTGCAGGAGAACACGCGGACCGGCATCATCCTCATCACCCACGACATGGGTGTCGTCGCCGACATGGCCGACTACATCATCGTCATGCGCAAGGGCCAGGTCGTCGAGACCGGCACCGCCGAGGAGATCTTCCACCGGCCCCAGCACGAGTACACGAAGGCTCTCCTCAACGCAGTGCCGCACCTCGGCGCCGACATCGAGGGCGGAGCACTCTCCGGCGTCGACCTCGACGAGGCCACCTCCGCGGTCACCGGAGGAGAGGGCGCGCAGGCCGTGTCCCTCGACTCGACCGACACCATCGTGCACCCCGGAAGCGAACCCGAGGCCGGCACCCCCGTCGCGCTCCGCCTCACGGACGCCGCGATCGAGTACCCCGGCCAGGGCACCAAAAAGCCGTTCCGCGCCGCCCACCACATCGACCTCACCATCGGCGAGGGCGAAGTCGTCGGACTCGTCGGCGAATCCGGCTCCGGCAAGACCACCATCGGTCGCGCCGCCATCGGACTCCTCCCCGTCGTCGAGGGCAGCATGGAGATCGTCGGACACGACATCTCGAAGATGAACCGCAAACAACTGCGCGAACACCGCAAACAGGTCGGCATCGTCTTCCAGGACCCCGGTTCGTCCCTCAATCCGCGCTTCCCGGTCGGCGAATCCATCGCCGAACCGCTCGTGCTCCACGAAGGACTCAAGGGCGCAGCGCTCTCCACCCGGGTCGAACAGCTCCTCGACGACGTCGAACTGCCGCGCGCCATGCGCAACCGGTACCCGCACGAACTCTCCGGCGGTCAGCGCCAACGCATCGGGATCGCCCGGGCCCTCGCGCTCAAGCCCAAACTCCTCATCGCCGACGAACCCACGTCCGCACTCGATGTGTCCGTGCAGGCCCGCGTCCTCGAACTCTTCCAGCAGCTCCAGCAGGAACTCGGGTTCGCATGCCTCTTCATCTCCCACGACCTCGCCGTCGTCGAGATGCTCTCGAGCCGCATCGCCGTCATGCGACACGGCTACCTCGTCGAGGTCGGACCCTCGTCCGACGTCGTGCGGAAACCCGTGCACCCGTACACCCGGCGGCTCCTCGCCGCCGTGCCCGTGCCGGACCCGGGGGAGCAGCAGAAGCGCCGCGAAGCGCGCGATTCGTTGCTGGCGGCGACCTCCGAGGACATTCATGTGTGAGTGCTTCTGAATCAGTGCGGTAGGGCGTTCGGCTGATCGCCGAGGTGTCGTGCTGGTCCGATCGGGGTGGGTCCGGTGGGATCGGCGGCGGCGCCCTCCCGCCCACACGACGAGGGGCTTCCGGCATTCGCCGGAAGCCCCTCGTCGTGTGCGCCCGAAGCCACTCCCATCGGGCGCCGCCGCCGACCCCACCTCGTCCTACCGTGTCGCCTTCGGCTCACGTGGGCGACCCGGGGCTGGGAGGTCGTGCCGCCGTCGGGGGCACTCACCTTTCTTTCTGCTGGGGGCGGGGGCGGTCGGGCCTGCCTTCGCGCGATGCGGGGGAGGGGAGGCCGGGCTCACCCTCGGGCGGTGCGGGATGGGGTGGTTGCTTTCGGCTCGTGCGATGCGGGGGACGGGGTGATTGGGGTGGGGATCTATACTGGGACGTCGGGGCGCTGTGTGCTTCGCTCGCCCGACCACTTCTTTCGCTCTTATTAAGGGACTCGATGACTGAAACAACGCAGCGCCGTGCCGATCGCCGGAACGTCGCGATCGTCGCGCACGTCGACCACGGCAAGACCACCCTGGTCGACGCCATGCTCAAGCAGACGGGCGTGTTCGGTGAGCACGGCGAGGTGCAGGACCGCGTCATGGACTCCGGCGACCTCGAACGCGAGAAGGGCATCACGATCCTCGCGAAGAACACCTCCGTGCTCTACAACGGACCCTCCGCGAACGGTTCGCCCATCACCATCAACGTCATCGACACCCCCGGACACGCCGACTTCTCCGGCGAGGTCGAGCGCGGCCTCTCCATGGTCGACGGTGTCGTCCTCCTCGTCGACGCCTCCGAGGGACCCCTCCCGCAGACCCGCTTCGTGCTCCGCAAGGCCCTCGCCGCGAAGCTCCCGGTCATCGTCGTCGTCAACAAGACCGACCGCCCCGACGCCCGCATCGACGGAGTCGTCGAGGAGACCCAGGACCTCCTCCTCGGGCTCGCCTCCGACCTGTCCGAGGAAGTGCCCGACCTCGACGTCGACGCCGTCCTCGACGTGCCCACCGTGTACGCCGCCGCCAAGGTCGGCCGTGCCTCCCTCGAACAGCCCGCCGACGGCGACATCCCGGACAACGAGGACCTCGAGCCCCTCTTCAAGACGATCCTCGAGACCATCCCGGCCCCCGAGATCATCGCCGACGGTGTCCTCCAGGCCCACGTCACCAACCTCGACTCCTCGCCGTTCCTCGGGCGCCTCGCGCTCCTGCGCATCTTCGGCGGCACCCTCAACAAGGGTCAGCAGGTCGCGTGGATCTCCCAGGGCGGCGAACCCAAGACCCTCAAGATCACCGAACTCCTCGAGACCCAGGGCCTCAAGCGAGTCCCCGCCGAGAGCGCCTCCGCAGGTGACATCGTCGCGATCGCCGGGATCCCCGACATCATGATCGGCGACACCATCACCGACCCCGACGACCCGCGCCCGCTGCCGGCCATCACCATCGACGACCCCGCGATCTCGATGACCCTCGGTATCAACACCTCGCCGCTCGCCGGCCGCGAGAAGGGTACGAAGGTCACCGCCCGCATGGTGAAGGACCGCCTCGACCAGGAGCTCGTCGGCAACGTCTCGCTCAAGGTCCTCCCGACCGAACGCCCCGACGCCTGGGAGGTGCAGGGCCGAGGCGAACTCGCCCTCGCGATCCTCGTCGAGCAGATGCGCCGTGAGGGCTTCGAGCTCACCGTGGGCAAACCGCAGGTCGTCACCAAGATGATCGACGGCAAGCTCCACGAACCGCTCGAACACATGACGATCGACGTCCCCGAGGAGTTCCTCGGCGCCGTCACGCAGCTCATGGCCGCCCGCAAGGGCCAGATGACGACCATGTCGAACCACGGCACCGGCTGGGTCCGCATGGAGTTCACCGTGCCGTCGCGTGGCCTCATCGGATTCCGCACGAAGTTCCTCACGGAGACCCGTGGCACCGGTATCGCGAACTCCCTCGCCGCCGGCTACACCCCGTGGGCCGGTGAGATCGAGTTCCGCACCAACGGTTCGATGGTGGCCGACCGCGCAGGAGTCGTCACCCCCTACGCGATGATCAACCTCCAGGAACGCGGCTCGTTCTTCGTCGAACCCACCTCCGAGGTGTACGAGGGCCAGGTCGTCGGCGAGAACTCCCGCGCCGACGACATGGACGTGAACATCACGAAGGAGAAGAAGCTCACGAACATGCGGTCCGCGTCCGCCGACAGCTTCGAGAATCTCACCCCGCCGCGCAAGCTCACCCTCGAGGAGAGCATGGAGTTCGCGAACGAGGACGAGTGCGTCGAGGTGACCCCGTCGACCGTGCGCATCCGCAAGCTCATCCTCGATCAGAAGGAACGGGCGAAGTCGTCCAACGCCAAGCGCCGTCAGAACGGATGACGGACGCCGTCACCTCGCAGGGCACCCCCGGCACCGGCTATGCGCCGGTGCCACGGGTGCTCTTCGTGCACGCCCACCCGGACGACGAGACGATCACCACCGGCGGCACCCTCGCGACCCTCGTCGATGCCGGGGCCGAGGTCGTCCTCCTCACCGCCACCCGTGGTGAGGGCGGTGAGGTCATCGGTGAGGACCTCGCCCACCTCTTCGGCGACCGCCCCGCGCTCGCGGCGCACCGGGAGACCGAACTCGCAGCCGCGATGCGCGTCCTCGGCGTCACCGACCACCGGTTCCTCGGCGACGGCCCGGCCGGAGGTGCCGGGGACGGGCGCCCGTCCCGCCGGTTCGAGGACTCCGGCATGGTGTGGGGCGAGGACGGTCACGCCCACGCCCCGGACGACATGTCCGCAGACGCCCTGTGCGCCGCCACCGTGACCGAGGTCGCCGCCTACATCCGCGCGGTCATGGACGAGGTCCGGCCCCACCTCGTCATCACCTACGCCTCCGGTGGTGGCTACGGCCACCCCGACCACCGGCGCGTCCACGAGGCGACGGTCGAGGCGTTCCGCGTCCACCGCGCGAAGGGCCCGGCCGCCGCGCACGCACGACTCCTCTTCGTCGACACCCCCGCCGAGGTCGCCCGCGACGCCTTCGACCCGCAGGCACCCGGGTTCGACCTCACCGGCTTCGACGCCGTCACCGACATCCCGACGATCCCCGCCGAGGCACCCCTCGCCGTCGCGCAGGACGTCGACCCGGTGCTCGGCCGCAAGGCCCTCGCGATGGCCGCGCACGCCACCCAGATCTCCGTCTCCGGGCACTTCTTCGCGCTCTCGAACGGGATCGGCCAGAAGATCCTCGACACCGAGTACTTCACCGATGCCGACCACCCCGGACCCGCACCCGCCCCCTGGGCGCCCGTCGACTCCGTGCTCGCGGCGATCGACCCGGTGGCGATCGAGGTGGAGCGGGAGCGGCCCGCCACTGCCGGCCCTGCGATCGCGGCCGGAGCGGCAGCGCCTGCGGCGGCCGGCACCGAGGCGCCGACGACCACCGCACGCGCGGTCGCCCCGGGAACCGACCTTCCTGCCGCCGTGCGCGGCGCGCGGACGGATTCCGCATCCACGACGGAGCCCCTGCCGAAGGTGGGACCCGCCGCGTGGCTGCACGCCGTGATCGTGTCGGTGCTCATCGCCGTTCTCGGCTCGCTCCAGCACCTCGGGGCGACCGTCGTGCACCCGGGCGGAACTCCGGTCGTCCTGCCGTGGGGCCTGGGGATCTCGCTGCTGCTCGCGGGCCTCGCACTGTGGCACGTGGCGACCCTCTACCGTTCGACGGTCCTCGTCGTCGGCGTCGGCGCGCTCGTCTCGATCCTCTCCTTCGTCCTCGGTCAGCCCTCGCTGCTGCCGGGGCACGACCTTGTGGTGACCGGGGGGCTGCGGAGTATCGTCTGGTTGTTCGGACCCATGGTCCTGGCAGGCGTCTTCGCCTTCACCCTTCCCTCCCTCAAACCACCCCACCGAGAGACCACCGATGACCCGAAAGCCGACCGGCCGTAGTTCCGGTTCCCGTTCCGGCACAGCCCGGACGGCTGCCGCGCCGCAGGCGAAGGCGCAGCAGCGCACCTCCCGGGTGTCCCGGGCGGACAGGGCCCGTGCGGAGAAGAAGCGCCGCCGGAACGTCGGGATCGGCATCGGTGTCGGTGCCGGTGTGCTCCTCGCCGGCGGCTACCTCTGGGCAGCCGCGGCGGTCGGCAGCTCGACCCCGGCGGACGCCACCGTCGCCGGGATCGACGTCGGCGGACTCACCGAGACCGAGCTTCGGGAGACCCTCTCGCGCGAACTGGCCCCGCGAGCCGACGCACCGGTCGCGCTCACGGCGGGGGAGCGGACCGCCGAACTCGACCCGGCCGAGGCGGGGCTGGCCCTCGACGTCGACGCCACGGCCGCGGACATGGTCGGATTCACGCTCGACCCCCGTGCCCTGTGGCTCCACGTCGTGGGGGACCACTCCTTCGCACCCGTGACCACCGTCGACGACTCCGCGCTCGAGAACGCCGCCGGTCCCGCGGCCGAGGCGCTCTCCGCCACGCCCGAGGACGCGGCCCTCGCCATCGAGGAGGGGGAACCCGCCTTCACCGAGGGCGTCGACGGACAGACCGTGGACCCGGAGGCCGTCGTCACCACGGTGCAGGAGAACTGGCTGCTCCCCACCGATCCGCTGTCCGTCGAAGCGGAGGTCACCGAGCCCGCGATCACGACCGCCGAGGCGCAGGAAGCGCTCAGTGGTGTCGCCGAGCCCGCTCTGTCGGGCGATATCGGCGTGACCGCGACCGGGGGCGACATCGGGGAGGACGACGCCGACATCACCGTGAGTCCCGCGGCGATCGCCGACACGCTCCGGTTCGAGGCGGTCGACGGCACCCTCCGGCCCGTGTTCGACGCCCTCGATCTCAAGACCGCGGTCCTCGGCGATAATCCGGATGCCGTCTCCGAACCGGAGAATGCGCGGTTCGACCTGTCCGGGGACGCACCACAGGTCGTTCCCGCCCGGAACGGGACGACGATCGATTCGAAGACCCTCGCCTCCGTCGTCACCGAGGCGATGACGCGGAGCGGTGAGGAACGCACCGGTTCCCTCCCGCTCGTCGCCGCCGAACCCGAACTCACGACGGAGGAGGCCGAGGCGGTCGACCTCAGGCAGACCGTGTCCGCCTTCGCGACGGACTACCACTCGGAACCGAACCGCGACACGAACCTCCGGGTCGCCTCGGAGCAGGTGTCCGGCACCGTCGTCATGCCGGGGGAGACCTTCAGCCTCAACGAGACCCTCGGGCAGCGCACCGCGGCCGCCGGATACCGGCCGGCCGGAGTGATCTCCGAGGGGCAGATGAAGGAGGACTACGGCGGCGGGGTCTCCCAGGTGTCGACGACTCTCTTCAATGCCGCGTTCTTCGCCGGGTTCGACCTCGACGAACACCGCGCACACTCCCGGTGGATCTCGCGCTACCCGGAGGGCCGGGAGACGACGCTCGACTGGACGTCGATCGACCTCAAGTTCACGAACACCCAGGACACGCCCGTCGTGCTCCACATGTACCTGTCCGGCGGGCAGGTGCACGCCCGGATCATGGGCGAGAAGACGGTCGAGGTCGAGGCCGGTCTCTCCGACCGGTTCGCTTTCACGAGCCCCGGAACCATTCGTGAGTCCGGGTCCGAATGCGCACCGCAGTCGCCGAAGGAGGGCTGGTCGGTGACGGTGTACCGCACGATCCGCGATGCCGCGACGGGCCGGGAGCTCTCACGGGACGACTTCACGACGACGTACCGGCCCGTCGACGAGGTGATCTGCGAGGACTAGGCCCGGGCCGGGCCGGGACAGAGGCCGGTGCCGGCGCTAGGCCTGCGCGGGTGACGCAGTGGCGACACCCTGCGGCACCTCGGCCGATTTCCGGACGTGCCAGTAGCGATGGTGTTCGGTGAAGCCCAGACTGCGCATGAGAGCGAGGGAGGCCTCGTTGCGGCTGTCGACCTCGACGAGGACCGACCGGAATCCCCGGGAGGCGGCCGCAGCGGCGGCGGCCCGCACGAGAGCGGTACCGGCGCCCCGGCGGCGGAGGGCGGGGGAGACGACGAGGTTCGAGATCACCGCCCACTTCTGGGACACGGCGAGGCGCACACAGCCGACGAGCGACCGCGAACCGTCGGGGTGGACGGCGATCGCGGAGAAGAACCGACGGACGTCCGCGCCCGTGACGAGCCGGGCGAACGCCGCGTGTTCGGGGTGGTCCTCCGGGTACCCCCAGGCGGCCCAGTGGAGCGCGTGCGGTTCCTCGTGCTCGACGATCTCGAGCCCCGGCAGCGCGGCCTCGCTCGGACGCGAGGCATTCCCCGCCACCTCCCGGGTCGCCGCGGTGAGTGCGAGATTCGGTGCACCCGGTGCATAACCGTGGGACCGGAACACGGCCGCGAGCTCGGTGCAGGGCGCGGCGAGTGTGTTCGAGGCGCCGGCCGAGTAGATGAGGAACCCGGCCTGCTGTTCGCGATCGGCGAACCACCGCTCGACGAGTTCGAGGGCCTCTGCCACCGGTACACCCGGGGACGACAGGGGCATCGCGGAGTTCGCCCGTTGGGTCGTGCCGCCGTTCGCCCGGAGCAACCACCCGGTCTGGACGAGCGTGTGGTCCTCCTGCAGATCGCCCCGGAGGTTGTCCGCGTGGAACCACGTCGTGTCCGCCGGCAACCACACGTTCGCGGAGATCCGCCGGAGGTCCTCCGCACTCACGATCTCGTGGAGCTTCCCGGCGCGGGTGGGTGCCGGGGGCATCTCGTGGACGAGTTCGATCGCCGCCACCGGGATCGTCACCGGGCCGCGTTTCGTCGTGACGACGACCGCCTCGGGCGAGGCCTCGACGACGGTGCCGAGTGCGTCCGAGAGCTGCCCGGCCTCCGAATACCGGATGACGACGCGCTGACCGGGAGTGGGAACGGACATGTGACCTCTTCGACGTGGGGGCGGAACTCGACCTCTACTCTATGAGGAGTAGGCTGGAGGGGCTGCCACAGCACACGTTCCACGGATACGAGGAGAACCCCACGTGACCTACGTCATCGCCCAGCCCTGTGTGGACCTCAAGGACAAGGCGTGCATCGACGAATGCCCGGTCGACTGCATCTACGAGGGGGAACGCTCGCTCTACATCCACCCGGACGAGTGCGTGGACTGCGGCGCCTGCGAGCCCGCGTGCCCGGTCGAGGCGATCTACTACGAGGACGACCTCCCGGAGGAGTGGAGCCAGTACTACAACGCGAACGTCGAGTTCTTCGACGAGATCGGTTCGCCCGGTGGAGCCGCGAAGCTCGGCAACACCGGCAAGGACCACCCGTTCATCGCCGGGCTGCCCCCGCAGAACAACTGAGCGGGGACGGTCGCACACACATGTACGGACTCGCACTCCCCGATTACCCCTGGGACACCCTCGCCCCCTACCGCGCGAAGGCCGCGGAGCACCCGGACGGGGTGTGCGATCTGTCGATCGGCACTCCCGTCGACCCCACGCCGGAGGTCATCACCCGGGCCCTCGCCGCAGGCAGTGACTCCCACGGATATCCGACGACCGCCGGAACACGCGAGGTGCGCGAGGCGATCGTCGGGTGGTACCGCACCTGGCACGGGATCGCACTCGATCCGGAGACCCAGGTGCTCCCGACGATCGGATCGAAGGAACTCGTCGCCTGGCTGCCCACCCTCCTCGGGCTCAGGCAGGCCGGGGCGAAGGTCGCCGGCCCCTCCGCCGCCTACCCGACCTACGAGATGGGCGCGACGCTCGCCGGGGTCGAGAGCGTCCGGATCGACGCCGCCGACGTCATCGCCGGTGCCTCGCTCGAGGGAGTGGGCCTCCTGTGGCTCAACTCCCCGGGCAACCCGACCGGAGAGGTCCTCTCCACCGAGGACCTGCGCCTCGTCGTCGAGAGGGCGCGTGCCGCCGGTACCGTCGTCGCCTCGGACGAGTGCTACACCCTCCTCAACTGGGAGGGCGAGGACGCGGTCCCGTCTGTGCTCGATCCCGCCGTCGTCGGAGACGACCACCACGGGGTGCTCTCGGTGTACTCGATGTCGAAACAGTCGAACCTCGCGGGCTACCGCGCAGCGTTCGTCGCGGGTGACCCCGCGCTCATCGGGAATCTCACGAACTCCCGCAAGCACGCAGGGATGATCGTGCCCGGACCCGTGCAGACCGCGATGGTCGCGGGCCTGAACGACACGTCGCACGTGCGGGCCCAGAAGGAGATCTACCGGCGGCGCCGGGACCTCCTGAAACCCGCGGCCGAGTCCTTCGGTCTGCGGATCGACGGTTCCCGTGCGGGCCTGTACCTGTGGGGCACCCGCGACGAGGACTGTTGGCACACGATCGACGCCCTCGCCGGCCTCGGCATCATCGCCGGTCCCGGGGCGTTCTACGGGGCGGCTGCGGGCACTCATGTGCGCATCGCCCTGACGGCGAGCGACGAGCGGATCGCCGCGGCCGCAGCCCGCCTGCGGGGTGCCTGAGCAGCGGTCGAACCGAGCCCACGGGCGTTCTCGAGGAGGGCGTGCGCGGGCCGAAAAGGGGCCCTGGCAGGGTATCCCGGTGAACGGGACCGATTTCGGATCATCGGCTTCCTACCGGTAACCTCGGACCCGACTGTCAATCAGCACTCAGACTTTTTGTACCTGGGGAACGAAACAGAGGAGAAGACATGGCAGAGGATGCAGTTCTGCGCGTAGCCGACCAGGAGCTCCGGCTGGCACCGGTCCCCGCGGTCGAGGGGACCGAGGGTCTCGAGATCAAGACCCTGCTCAAGGACACCGGCAAGGTGACCTTCGACCCGGGCTTCGCGAACACCGCGAACACGACCTCGGCCATCACCTTCATCGACGGCGACGAAGGAATTCTCCGGTACCGCGGGTACTCGATCGAGGAACTCACCGAGAAGTCGACCTTCACCGAGGTCGCGTACCTCCTCATGTACGGCGAGCTCCCGACGGCGGAGCAGCTCACCGCGTTCGAGGACCGCCTCCGCGTGCACACCATCCTCAAGGAGGACATGCGTCGCTTCTTCGACGCGTTCCCCTACGACGCCCACCCGATGCCGATGATCTCCGCGGCCATCAACGCGATGTCGACCTTCTACCAGGACAGCCTGTCGGTGGACGACGACGAGGCGATCGACCTCTCGAGCATCCGCATGCTCGCGAAGATGCCGGCCCTCGCCGCGCTCGCACACCGCAAGGTCACCGGAATGCCCGTCGTGTACCCGGACAACAAGCTCGGTCTCGTCGAGAACTTCCTCCGCCTCAACTTCGGTTTCCCGGCCGAGGAGTACGAGCTCGATCCGCTCATGGTGAAGGCCATGGACCAGCTCCTCATCCTCCACGCCGACCACGAGCAGAACTGCTCGACCTCGACGGTGCGCCTCGTCGGTTCCTCGCAGGCGAACATCTACCAGTCGATCGCCGCCGGTGTGAACGCACTGTCCGGCCCGCTGCACGGTGGTGCGAACTCGGCCGTCCTCGACATGCTCGACGACCTCCTCGAGTCCGGTCAGACGCCCGAGCAGTTCATGGAGCGGGTGAAGAACAAGGAGAAGGGTGTCCGCCTCATGGGCTTCGGGCACCGTGTCTACAAGAACTACGACCCGCGTGCGGCCATCATCAAGAAGACCGCCCACGAGATCCTCGACAAGATGGGCAAGGCGGACGCCCGCCTCGACCTCGCACGTCGCCTCGAGGAGATCGCTCTCGCGGACGACTACTTCGTCGAGCGCAAGCTCTACCCGAACGTCGACTTCTACACCGGTCTCATCTACAAGGCCATGGGCTTCCCGACGAACATGTTCACCGTGCTCTTCGCGGTGGGTCGTCTGCCCGGCTGGATCGCCCAGTGGCGCGAGATGATCAACGACCCGGCGACGAAAATCGGCCGCCCGCGCCAGATCTACACCGGCGCATCGCTGCGTTCCTACGTGCCGATCGCGGAGCGCTGAGCCGCCCCACGTCGCACACCCGAGGCGCCCCGGAGGTGAGGAGAATTCCTCGACTCCGGGGCGCCTCGGCGTCTGCCGGGAATACGATCCCGGTGCTGTCGGGAATTCGGTGCTGCCGTCAGCAACTCGATCCCGGTGTCAGGAGAGCAGTTCGGGACGGTGTGCGGGCCCGGAAACGTGCCACAGTGCGTTCTCACCGACGCGAATGCGCTCCCGACTTTCGCGACTGTGCTCCCGACCTCGGCGCGGAGCCGGAGTGCCCGCACCTACAACCAGAACGCCCGAGGCGCGGGTCCGGGGAGTCCGGACCCGCGCCTCGGGCGTGGTGGGGTGGGGCCTGCCGGCCCCGACCGACGGGGAGTGCCGCGGTCAGTGGGACGTAGTGCTCAGTGCAGCGCGATGTGTCAGTGGAGCGCGGAGTTCAGCGCGATGCCCGCACCGGTGCGCGCGACGGCCTCGACCTTGCCGGTGGCCCCGTTGCGGCGGAAGAGCACGTTGTCCGCGCCGTCGAGTTCCTTGGCCTTGACGATGCGTCCGTCCTCGTCCACGAGCGACACCGGCGTGCCGGCGGTGACGTAGAGGCCGGCCTCGACGATGCAGCCGTTGCCGATCGAGATGCCGACGCCGGAGTTCGCACCGAGGAGGGTGCCGGTGCCGATCGTGATGCGGTGCGAGTTGCCACCGGAGAGAGTCCCCATGATCGAGGCGCCGCCACCGATGTCCGAACCGTTCCCGACGACGACACCCTGGGAGATGCGGCCCTCGACCATCGCGGTGCCGAGCGTGCCGGCGTTGAAGTTCACGAAGCCCTCGTGCATGACGACGGTGCCCGGAGCGAGGTACGCGCCGAGGCGCACACGGTCGGCGTCGCCGATCCGGACTTCGCTCGGAGTGACGAAGTCGGTCATGCGGGGGAACTTGTCGAGCCCGAACACGGACACCTGCCCGCGGGCCATGAGCTTCGCGCGGGTCGCCTCGAAGCCCTCGACGGCGCACGGTCCGGCGGAGGTCCACACCACGTTCGCCAGGTGCGCGAAGATGCCGTCGAGGTTGAGATCGTTCGGCTTCGCGAGCCGGTAGGAGAGGGCATGGAGACGCAGGTAGACGTCCGCGGGGGAGGCGGGAGCGGCGTCGAGGTCGATGGTCGTGGAGACGACCTCGGTGCGGGTGCCACGGGCTTCGTCGGTGGCGACGAGGGCCTCGAGGGCGGAGCGGTCGAATGCGGCCGCAGCGGTGGAGGCGGCGGCTTCGGCGGAGTCCTCGAGGACCGGCGCGGGGTACCAGACGCACAGTGTCGTGTCGCCGTGGAGAGTGGCCAGACCGAGGGCGGAGACGAATCGTTGAGTCATGGTCCCCAGCCTACCGGGGAGGCCGGACACGGGTCGGCGCGAACCGTCACCGGGCGACGCTGTGTCCGTCACGCTCGTTAGGCTGGTGACCATGAGCGACGCATCCCTGAACCCAGCTCCGCCCGCGTACCCGTCCGACTTCCCCCTAGCGGGGGCGTCCGACCTCGCCGCCGGTCTCATCGCCGTCCTCGACGACCCGGCCGCCCTCACCGCCCGCCTCTGCGACATCCCCTCGGTCTCCGGCGACGAGCGTCTCCTCACGGACGCGGTCCACCTCGTCCTCGAGCACATCTCCGCGCACGGCACCCCGCTCGACATCCGCCGTGACGGGGACACACTCGTCGCGTCGACGTCGCTCGGGCGGGACGAGCGCATCCTCGTCGCCGGGCACCTCGACACCGTCCCGATCGAGGGAAACGTGCCGAGCGAGGACCGGGTCCTCGACGGGGAGGACGTCATCTGGGCCCGCGGCGCCTGCGACATGAAGGCCGGGGTCGCGATGGCGTTGAGTGTCGCCCACCGACTGCGTTCCCCACGCCGTGATCTCACCTGGGTCTTCTACGACCACGAGGAGGTCGACTCGGACCTCAACGGGCTCGGACGGGTGTCGCGCAATCACCCGGACTGGCTGCACGCCGATCTCGCGATCCTCGGGGAACCGAGCAATGCGGGGATCGAGGGCGGGTGCAACGGGACCATCCGCGTCGAGGTCCGCACCCACGGCGTGCGTGCACATTCCGCCCGGGCCTTCATGGGCGAGAACGCGATCCACGCCGCCGGCGACATCCTCGTGAAGCTCGCCGCTTTCGAGGCACCGACGGTCACCGTCGACGGGCTCGACTACCGCGAATCGCTCTCCGCGGTCGGGATCTCCGGGGGAGTCGCCGGCAATGTCGTGCCCGACGAGTGCACCGTCGTCGTGAACTACCGCTTCGCCCCGAACACCTCCGCCGCCGACGCCGAGGCCTGGCTCCGGGAGTTCTTCGCCGGGTACGACCTGAACGTCACGGATGCGGCGGACGGTGCCCGCCCCGGTCTCGACCTCCCGGCGGCGCAGGAGTTCGTCCGGGCGATCGGCTCGGCCCCGGCGCCCAAGCTCGGGTGGACCGACGTCGCCCGGTTCTCCGCACTCGGGATGCCCGCGGTCAACTTCGGCCCCGGGAACGCGTTGTTCGCGCACAAGGCGGACGAACACGTCCGGCGGTCCGAGGTCGTCGCCGCGACCGAGGCGCTCCTCGCCTTCCTCGAACCGTCCGCCTCCGCCGTACCCGGGCAGTCCACGTCCTCCGAGCCGAAGGGCCAGGCATGACCGAGATCGAGTCCACCCCCGACCTCACCCCCGATCCCGCATCCGGCGTGACCGGGGCGGACGCCACCCCGCAGGGCGTCGACCCGGCCGAGCAGGAGGAGTTCCGCTCCGGGCACGAGTCCTACCGCAAGGGGCCGGTGACCCTGCGACGGTCCCTCGTCCCGACGACGACGACCGATCAGCGACTCCTCGACCAGTGCGGCCCCGCCGACTGGGTGCACGAGGACCCGTGGCGGGTGCTGCGGATCCAGGCGGAGTTCGTCGAGGGGTTCGGGTCCCTTGCCGAACTCGGGCCGGCGGTCGCGATCTTCGGTTCGGCCCGTCTGAAACCCCATACCCCGGAGTTCGAGCAGGCCCGACAGGTCGCCCACGGGCTCGTCGAGGCCGGGTACGGTGTCATCACCGGTGGTGGACCGGGGATCATGGAGGCCGGTAACCGGGGTGCGGTCGAGGGCGGCGGGGTCTCCGTCGGCCTTGGGATCGAGCTCCCGCACGAACAGGGGATGAACGAGTACGTCGACCTCGGCATCAACTTCCGGTACTTCTTCGTCCGGAAGACGATGTTCCTCAAGTACAGCCAGGGATTCGTCGTCCTGCCCGGTGGTTTCGGCACCCTCGACGAACTCTTCGAGGCCCTCACGATGGTGCAGACAAAGAAGATCACCCGGTTCCCCATCGTCCTCGTCGGTACGGCGTTCTGGGGCGGGCTCGTCGAGTGGATCACCTCGACGCTCCTCACCGCCGGCACGATCTCCGAGCACGACGTCGACCTGTTCCACGTCACCGACTCCGTCGAGGACGCGGTCGCGTACATCCGGAAGGGGATCGGCGAGGTGACCGGCGCGTGAGCGTCCTGCGCATCGGATCCTTCACCGCATCTCCCCGGAACCCGGCCGTCATGGCCGTCGTCAACCGCTCGACGGATTCCTTCTACGTCTCCCACGACTCCACGGACGCCGCCGTCGCCGAGGCGGTGCGTGCCTGGGAGCAGGGCGCCCGGGTCGTCGACATCGGGGGAGTCCGGGCCGGTCGCGGCCCCGAGGTCACCTTCGGCGAGGAGATCGACCTCGTGTGCCCCGTCGTCGAAGCACTGCACACCCGATTGCCGGAGCTCGTCGTGAGCGTCGACACCTGGCGGGCCGAGGTCGGGGAGGCCGTCGTCCATGCGGGTGCCCGGATCCTCAACGACACTTGGGCCGGGGTCGATCCCGCACTCACGACCGTCGCGGGACGCAGCGGGGTGGGGCTCGTGTGTTCGCACACGGGTGGGTTGCCCCCGCGGACCGACGCGCATCGGAACTCCTACGGGAGCGTGTCGACGGATGTCCTCGCGGACGTCCGGCGGGGGTTGCAGGTCCTCGTCGACCGAGCGCGCGCCGCGGGTGTGCCGGACGAGCGGATCATCGTCGACCCCACCCCGGACTTCGGGAAGAACACCCGGCAGTCTCTCCTTCTCATGCGGGAACTCGGCACGCTCACGGCGGGGGACCACCCGGTGCTCCTCGCGATCTCCCGGAAGGACTTCGTCGGAGAGGCCACGGGCACCGCGGACCCGGCGGCACGGCTGCCGGGCACGATCGCGGCCACCGCCCTCGCGGTCGACGCGGGTGTGTCGCTCATCCGCGCGCACGACGTCGCCGCGACCGTCCAGGCGATCGACATGGTGCGGGCGGTCCGGGGCTGGGCGCCTCCGCGTCGCAGCGTGCGCGGACTGGTCTGAGGCAGCGGTCCGGGGCGCCGGTCCGGGCCGACTCCCGGACGGGCCGTGTGGCATCATGGCGAGCATGCCGATGTGGATCATTCTGGGAGTGTGCGGCGCGGTCTTCGTCATGGCGATCGTCGTCGCCGGGGCGTGGGGCCTGTTCGACGGCGGGATGCCGGACGACGGGGAGGAACGCGCTCCCGGGCACCGGCTCCCGGAGGGCTTCGGCGCCTCCGACGTCGAGCGCCTCGGCTTCACTCCGGCGGTCCGTGGATACCGGATGGACGAGGTCGACGAGGTCCTCCGCGTCCTCGCCGCACGGATCCGGGAACTCGAGGCGGAGGCCGCCCGTCGGGAGGATTCCGGCGGTTCCGCGACGGACTCCTCTTCCGCCGCAGCCCCGTCCGACGGCACGGGCGCACCCGCAGCCGGCGCGGACTCCACCCACGCATGAACGCGTCCGACCACGACGCCCCGGTCCGGCTCGCTCCCCGGGTGTTCGACTCCTCGCTCCTGCGGCGTGGAGCCGACGCCGTTCTCGCACTCCCGGCCTGGGCGCAGGCCCTCGCGGTCTTCGTCGTCTCCCGCACCGTGAGTCTCGCGATCTTCGCCGCGGTGCTCCGCAAGCAACCGGTGGCACCGTGGACGAGCGACGGGACGACGACGACTCTCGGCGACTTCCTCATGTTCTGGGACGCCGCGTGGTATGCGCAGATCGCGCACGACGGGTATCCGGCCGTCCTTCCCCTCACCGACGCCGGTACCGTCGGCGAGAACCCGTGGGCGTTCTACCCCCTGTATCCGTGGCTCGTGCGGGACCTCGGATGGGTCCTCCGTCTCGACTACCACACGCTCGCGCCGTGGTTCTCCTTCGTGTGCACCGCAGGTGCCGCGATCCTGGTCCTCGTCCTGTTCCGGCGCCGGACGACCCCCGGGCGGGCACTCATGGGGCTCGCGGTCGTCCTCTTCTTCCCGGCCTCGGCCATCCTCAGCACCGGGTACGCGGAGTCCCTCACCCTGCTGCTGCAGGCACTCGCGCTCCTGCTCGTGCTCGACCGGCGCTATCTGTGGGCGATCCCGGTCGTGTTCCTCATGGACCTCTCCCGCCCGATCGGGGTCGCATTCTCCTTCTTCATGCTCATCCACCTCATCGACCGGTTCCTGCGGCGGAAGGTGGATCCGTACCCGGCGCGGGAGGTCGTGACCTCGTGGACCCTCGGTGTGCTCTCGTGCGTCGCCGCGCTCGTCCACCCCGCCCTCGCCGCGCTGCGCACCGGTTCGATCACCGCCTACACCGACACCGAGGCGGCGTGGAGCGGTGGCCATTCCCGGATTCTCGTGCAGTGGTTCGCCCGGGGCAACGACCTCGTGGGCGGGTGGGGTCCGGTCCTTCTCTTCGCCGCCGTCGCCGGCATGCTCGCGCTCGTGTACTCCCCGGCCGGGGGACGGATGGGCAGGACGCTCCAGCACTTCTGCCTCGCCTACGGGATCTACATCCTGCTCTTCTTCAATCCGCAGACCTCGACGCTCCGGTTGCTCCTGCCGCTGTTCCCGGTGGCACTCACCCTCGCGTACAGCCGGTCGTGGGCCTATCGGGGGTTCGTCCTCGCGGCGTTCACGATGTTCCAGATCGTGTGGGTCGGGTACCTCTGGCACTTCACACCGCCGTCGGATTTCCCGCCGTGATCGGTGTTCGCCCCGGTCCGCGCGGTGTCGATCCCGCGGGCCGCTTTCGGACCGGGTGTGTCCTGGTTTACACTCCGGGCCGAAAATAGTGGATAATCGAGGGGAGCATACGCCTCGTATCGGAAGGGAAACTTCATGGCTGCACAGAAACCGCGCACCGGCGACGGACCGATGGAAGTCACCAAGGAAGGCCGCGGCATGGTCCTCCGACTTCCCGTCGAGGGCGGCGGCCGCCTGGTCATCGAGGTGAGCCCCGATGAGGCGGGAGAACTCCGGGACATCCTCGCAGCAGCACTCGAGGGCTGAACCCGCTCCCACACCACCGGAAACACCGCAGGGCCCGGACGATCACGATCGTCCGGGCCCTGCGGTGTTTCCGTGTCCGCCCGACGGACCCCGCGGGTTGCCATCCGACGTGTGTGTACAGCCCGGGCGTGTCACCTGTTTCGAGCAACCACCCCTCCTCCGACATCCCCCTGCTGGTTCCTGTCCTCGGCCGGGAGACCGTCGTTCGGCAGAGGCACCGGGAATCGGCATGTCCGGAGCCGGTCTCTGGGATCAGTCCCGGTCCCTCGAGCCGACCAGGACGACTGGGGGCGGAACCTCAGCGGGGTTTGCGGAGGACGAGGAGCCCGTCGTCGATCGGCAGCAGGAGCCGTTCGAGAGGAGAGTCCTCGAGCGAGGAGAACATCGCGCGCAACGCGTTCGCCCGCGGTGTGCGCATCGCCGGATTCGCGATCTCACCCCCGAGAAGCGTCCGGTTCACGACGAGCAGACCCCCGGCGGCGAGGCGGTCGATCGCGAGCGGGACGACGCGGGAGTAGGTGAGCGGGTCGGCGTCGATGAAGACGAGCTCGTACCCGCCGAGTGCGAGCCGCGCGAGGACGTCCTCCCCACGCCCGGCGATCATCCGGACCCGGTGCCGCCCGATCTCCGCGACGTCGAGCAGATCCCGTGCCACCGACTGTCGGTCGGCGTCCGTGTCGATGCTCGTGAGGACTCCCATGCGGGGCATGCCCTTCATGATCGCGAGGGTCGAGGTGCCGGTCCCGGTGCCCACCTCGATCGCGGCGGCCGGAGAGGTGAGGGAGGTGAGGAGGGTGAGCGCGGCGGCGCTCGTGCGGGAGATCGGCGCCGTGTGGTACTCGGCGGCGAGCGTCCGCGCTGCGTCCATGACGGCGTCGGACGCGTTGAAGCGCCCGGCGAAGTGCGCGTCGGAAGCGTAGTCCCGGCTCACGGTCCTCCTTCGGTGGTCGTGCGGTCCCCGGCGTCGACCGGGTCCGTTGCCCCCACGATATCGGTGATCCGGGGTTCCCACCTGCAGCGCAGCTCGTCCTCGTCCGCGAGGCACCGGCGGATCCGCGCCGAGGGAGGGTCGAGTGGGATTCCCTCGAGGTGCCATTTCTCGCGCGCCCGGGTGAGGAGTTCGGGCGGGAGTTCTCCCTTGGCGTTCGTCACCCGCCACCAGGGGACCTCGCGTCCGTAGACGGCCATCACGCGGCCGACGAACCGGGCCCCGGTCCCCGTGATCCTGCCGAGCATCCCGTACGGGGCGATCCGCCCGGCCGGGACGGACTCCGCAGCGCGGAGCACCAGTTCGGCACGCAATTCGTCCATGCGGGGAATTCTGGCACACGCGAAGCGGGCCCCCGGCCCGGGGCGAACCGGGAATCGGGCCGGGGCCCGCTGGTAGAATCCACCTCATGTTCGGCATCAACGGCAGCGAGATGATCATCCTCGTCGTTGTCGCACTCATCGTCATCGGTCCGCAGCGTCTCCCCGAGTACGCACAGCAGTTCAAGGACTTCGTCAAGGCGATGAAGCGCAAGGCCGACGACGCGCGGGAGAACGTCAAACGCGATTTCGGGGACGACTTCAAGGACGTCGACTGGCAGAAGCTCGATCCCCGTCAGTACGACCCCCGCCGGATCGTGCGGGAGGCCCTCCAGGAGGAGGACTCGGTCAGGCCGCGCACCACGTCCGGCAGGCCCGGCGGCGATGCCGCTACCGGCTCCGGCGCGGCCACCGCCACCGCGACGCGAATCTCCCCGGTCCAGCGCCACAAGGCCCAGGCCGCGCTGCGCAACACCTCGGCTCCGGCCCCCTTCGACCCCGAGGCGACCTGACGCCCGGCACACCGGATCCGGACCTCAGGACCCACCGCCGAGGCACCCCCGGCCCCGCTGCACCGGCAGCCTCTCGTGGACGGCCCGGCTGCCGTCCCGCCGCGCGTGCCCGTCCGCCGCGTGGGACGACGAACCCCGTCACGACGACGCCCGAGGCGCCGCGGGGGTGAGGAG
>NZ_BAAANO010000008.1:94021-177134 GCF_039529845.1 Brevibacterium samyangense
AGCGAGTCCGCGATCGACCGGAACGAGGCCGCGGCGGGGGAGTCCGGGTCCGCGATGACCGCAGGGGTACCGGCATCCGATCCGGCGCGGACGGCCGGGTCGAGCGGGATGGTGCCGAGCAGCGGCACCTGCGCGCCGAGCGTCCGCTCGAGGTTCGCGGAGACGACGGCGCCGCCTCCGGTACCGAACACGTCCATGCGGGAACCGTCCGGCAGTTCGAGCCACGACATGTTCTCGACGACTCCGACGACGCGCTGCCGCGTCTGCACCGCGATCGCACCGGCGCGTTCGGCGACCTGCGCGGCCGCCTGCTGCGGGGTCGTGACGACGACGAGCTCGGAACCCGGGAGCAGCTGCGCGACGGAGATCGCGATGTCACCGGTGCCGGGCGGCAGGTCGAGGAGGAGGACGTCGAGGTCACCCCAGAAGACGTCGGTGAGGAACTGTTGGAGGGCACGGTGGAGCATGGGACCACGCCACACGACGGGCTGGTTCGCGGGCACGAACATCCCGATACTCATGACCTTCACGTCGTGCGCGACCTGCGGGATGATCATGTCGTCGACACGGGTCGGGTTGCCGGAGACCCCGAGCATACTCGGGATCGAGAAGCCGTAGATATCCGCGTCGATGACGCCCACACGCAGGCCGCTGCGGGCCATCTGCACCGCGAGGTTGGCGGTCACCGAGGACTTGCCGACGCCTCCCTTGCCGGAGGCGATCGCATAGATGCGGGTGAGCGAGCTCGGCTGGTTGAACGGGATCTCCCGGGTCGCGCCGGCGCCCTGGAGCTTCTCGCGCATCGCCTGGCGCTGTTCGGGGGTCATCGTGCCGAGGCGGACGTCGACCGCGGTGACGCCGTCGAGGGCGGTGAGCGCGTTCGTCGTGTCCCGGGTGATGGTGTCCTTGAGCGGGCAGCCCGCGACGGTGAGCAGGACCGTGACGGTCACGCGCCCGTCCGCGGCGATCTGCACGTCGTCGACCATGTCGAGTTCGATGATGCTCCGTTTGATCTCCGGATCCATCACCTTCTCGAGCGCGGATCGGATCTCGTCCTGTGTGGGCAGTGCCATGGAGTTACCGTGCGTCCTCTCGGGTGTCGAAGTGCTCCGTCCATTGTCGGCCATCACGCCGGAGGATCCGAATCGGTTCGGGCGCTCCCCGCACCATCCCCGGAACCGTTCCCGGAATCGTCGACGACGCCGTCCCCGGCATCACGCGCGGAGCCGGCACCGGAGTCGATCCGGTCGAGGAGCTCCTGGAGCCGGCGTTCGCGCTCCTCGAGGTCCGCGGCCCGTGCGTCGAGGTCGGCCGCCCGCCTCTCGAGATCGTCCTTGTGGTCCTCGAGATCGCCGACGAGGTCGCGCAGTTCCGAGCGGATGAAGTCACGCGTCGCCATGTCGCGCATCGCGATGCGCAGGCTCGCGACCTCGCGGGTGAGGTACTCGGTGTCCGCGAGATTCCGTTCGGCACGCTGCCGGTCCGTCTCGAACTCGACCCGGTCACGGTCGGCGCTGCGGTTCTCGGCGAGCAGCAGCAGGGGTGCGGCGTAGGAGGCCTGGAGCGAGAGGATGAGCGTGAGGAGTGTGTAGTTGAGCGCCTTGGGGTCGAACTGGAGCGGGACGGGGGCGAGTGAGTTCCACGCGAGCCACACGCCGCAGAAGATCGTCATGCCGACGAGGAACTGCGGGGTGCCCATGAACCGGGCGAACGCCTCAGCCCCGGCACCGAAGGTCTCGCGCGACATGAGGCGGAACGAGCCCCGGCCGCGGGCGCGCGGGGTGTCGAGGGAGACGTCCTTCTTCGTCCTGGGTGCGCCGTCGGGGCGACGGGGCTCGGGCCGACGGGCCTCGGCGGCGCGCGACTCGGTCCTCCGGGGTTCGGCCCGGCGCACCTCGGCGCGGGGACGACGGTCATCGGCCACGGTTCACCTCCGACTCGAGGTCGTCGCCGCCCATCCGCCAGTCGTCGGGCAGCAGTTCGTCGAGGACGTCGTCGACGGTGACGACACCGATGAGGTGGTCGTTCTCGTCCGTGATGGGGACGGACACGAGGTTGTACGCCGCGAGGACCTTCGTGAGTTCGCTCAACGGGGCGTGCGGGGAGAGCGCCTCCACCTCGTCGTCGATGATCGAGCCCACCGGGGCGCTCGGCGGTTCACGTAGGAGCGCCTGGATGTGGACGAGGCCGAGGTACTTGCCCGTGGGCGGTTCGAGCGGCTGTCGGCACACGAACACCGCGGCGGCGAGGGCGGGAGCGAGCTCCTCCCTGCGCACGTGTGCGAGGGCCTCCGCAACAGTCGTCTCCGGGGCGAGGACGACCGGTTCGGTCGTCATGAGACCGCCGGCGGTGTCCTCGTCGTAGGACAGGAGGGTCCTCACGTCCTTCGCCTCCTCCGGTTCCATGGCCGCGAGGAGCGCCTCGGCCTCCTCGTCGGAGAGATCGCCGAGGAGGTCGGCGGCGTCGTCGGGTTCCATCGCCTCGAGGACCTCGGCGGCGCGGTCCATGTCGAGGGCGGAGACGATCTCGATCGACGTCGTCTCCGGGAGTTCCTGGAGCACGTCCGCGAGGCGTTCGTTGTCGAGCTCGCGGGCGACCTCGAGGCGACGCTTCGAGGTGAGGTCGCGCATGACATCGGCGAGGTCCGCGGCTTTCGTGTCCTGATAAGCCGCGATGAGCTGGGTGGCCTCCTGGTCGACCGCGAAGTCCTCGGGGTGATCGACCTCGTTCCATCCGACCTGGAGGGTCTCGCCGCGTCGGCGGAACCGGTCGAAGGCACTCGGCTTCTCCGGCACCTTGCGGACGAAGAGGCGGGTGACCTCCCATTCGCGGTTGCGCTGACGCTCGATGCCGATGTCCTCGATGCGCACGGGGGTGCCGTCGGTGCGGATCCGCAGCTTGCGGCCGAGGAGTTCACCGAGGGCGAGCGTCTCCGTCGTCCGCTGTTCGAACCGCCGCATGTTCACGAGGCCGGTGGTGATGATCGCTCCGGCGTCGATGCTCGTCACCCGGCCCATCGGGACGAAGACGCGCCGGCGGCCGGGGACCTCGACGACGAGACCGACCACCTTCGGCTGTTGCCGGAGGGTCGCCCGGAACACGACGACGGCGTCGCGGACCTTGCCGACCTGGTCCCCGAGCGGGTCGAAGACCGGGGAACCGGCGAGGCGCGCGACGAACACACGATCTCCCGTACTCACCACGGAGCCCAGACTAGTCGACGGACGCGCTGATCAGCGGGGCAACACCCGTCCGTGGCGCGGTCCGGCAGGGCATACTGGAGGTATGCCCAGGTCCCCGCTCACGCAGCTCCCGCACGGGGAGATCATCGCTTCCCATCCCTCGCACGACGACGCCAAGGACACCGTCCGGCATCTCGCGCGGCAGGGGTTCGACGTGCGGGTGCTCTCGATCGTCGGTTCGGGGATCCACATGGTCGAATCCGTCGAGGGATCGCGGTCGTGGGGTGCTGCCGCGTGGCGCGGAGCGGTGAGCGGTGCCTGGCTCGGGCTCGTCGCGGGTCTCGTCGTGGCGATGGTCGGCGGTCAGGAGGCGCTCCAGACGCTCACGTTCGCCCCGATCGTCGTCGTGTGCATCGGCATCGGCATGATCGCGGCCCTCGCTCTCAAGGCGCTCGGACGCAAACAGGGCGCGGTGGTGACGACCCCGGCGCTCCTCGCGACGTCCTACGAGGTCGTCTGCCCGCTCACCCACACGGCGGAGGCGAAGCGTCTGCTCGCGCAGCCGCGTACGCAGCCCTGAGCAGGGGGACACGCAGCCCTGAGCAGGGGGACACGCAGCCCTGAGCAGGGGACACCCAGCCCTGGCAGGGCGAGGGGTCAGGCCCCCCGGTCCCACGCCTCGGCGATGTCCGGGGCGAGGTCCCGCACCGCCGGCGGGCTCAGCGGGACGGGTGCCGGTACCGGCGAGGCGTCCGCACTCATCACGGCGTCGACGATCGCGGCGCTGAGCACGTCCGCTGCCGCGATGTTGAGCTCGACGAGCACGGTCGGGAGGGCCTCCCGGGCCACCGGCGCCGAGGCCGTCGCGAGTGCGTAGACCGTGTCCCCGTCGTACAGGGTGTGGGAGGGGTGGAGCGCGCGGGCCAGGCCCGCATGCGCGGAACCGGCGAGCCGTTCCGCCTGTGCCGTATCGAGCGCAGCGTCCGTCGTCACACAGGCGATCGTCGTGTTCCGCGGCGAAGCGGGGACGTCCGCGGCCGTCCCGTCCGCGCGTGCGTCGAGGTTCGCCCAGCGCTCGGTGACCGCCGGGATCCGGGGGAGCTCCCAGCCGTACCCGGCGAGGACGCCGGCGGCAAGGAAGTTCCCGAACCGATCGACGGCCGAACCCATGGCGTTCACGACGACGGTCGCCGTCACGGTGTATCCGTTCGGCGTGCGGAGCACCGCCTGCCCGAGACCGCCGCGGAGCACCCCGCGACCGGTCCACGCCCCGAGCCCGGCACCGACGGAGCCGCGCAGTCCGGGCTGGTCCTCCCGGGCGTCGCGGTACGCGCGGTAGCCGTCCTCCTCCTGCGGGGGAGCGAAGGGAACACCGCCGCGGCCGAGGTCGAACACCGCGGAGGCCGGGACGATCGGGACGGTGACGCCGGGCAGGCCCGGGGCCGGGAACCCTGCACCGTCCTCCATGAGCCCGCGCTGCACTCCGTGTGCCGTGACGAGCCCGAAAGCGCTGCCCCCGGTGAGGACGAGAGCATCCGCACCGTAGGGATGTGTGCCGGGGCGGATGACATCGGTCTCGTGACCGGCCGGTCCGCCGCCGCGGACGTCGACCGCGGCGACGGAACCCGGGGGAGGGACGAGGACGGTGGTGCCGGTGAGGGCGCCATCGGAGGTCCGCCCGGCGTGACCGAGGCGCATGCCGGGCACCGCGAGGGCGCCTCGGCCGCGGGAGAGGGAGCCGAGCGGGAGGTGACTCATCGGCCCTGCTGCACCCACGCCTCGACCTCCGCGCGGGTGCGCGGGAAGTCGGCGGAGAGGTTCTCGACGCCGGTGTCCGTCACGAGGACGTCGTCCTCGATCCGCACACCGATGCCGCGGAACTCCTCGGGCAGGAGGAGGTCCTCGTCCTTGAAGTACAGGCCGGGCTCGATCGTGAAGACCATGCCCGGTTCGACGAGGCCGTCGAGGTACATCTCCGCGCGCGCCTGGGCACAGTCGTGGACGTCGAGACCGAGGTGGTGGCTCGTGCCGTGGACCATCCATCGGCGGTGCTGCTGGCCCTCGGGGGAGAGGGACTGGGCGGCGGAGACGGGCAGGAGCCCCCATTCCTCGAGATGCCGGGCGATGACCTCCATCGCGGCGTCGTGGATCTCGCCGAACCGCACGGGACCGTCGACGTGGGAGGCGGCCTTCGCGAACGCGGCGTCCGAGGCCTCGAGAACCGCGTCGTAGATCTTCGCCTGGATCTCCGTGAAGGTCCCGGAGACCGGGAGGGTGCGGGTGATGTCCGCGGTGTAGAGGGAATCGGCCTCCGCACCGGCGTCGACGAGGATGAGATCGCCCTCGCGCACGACCCCGTCGTTCTTGATCCAGTGGAGGGTGCAGGCGTGATTGCCCGAGGCTGCGATCGTGTCGTACCCGAGGCCGTACCCCTCGGTGCGGGCGGCGAGTTCGAACGCGGTCTCGACGACCCGCTCGCCCCGGTGGTGGGTGAGGGCCTTCGGCAGCGCGGCCACGACGTTGTCGAACCCGGCGCGGGTGATCTCCACCGCCCGGCGCATCTGGGCGATCTCGTGGTCGTCCTTGACGAGGCGGAGTTCGGAGAGGAACTGGGCCATCTCGTCGTCCCCGGCGTGGGAGGCGTCGAGGTCCGCCTGCACCTGCGTCCGAGCGGTGTCCACCTGTGCTTCGAGGGCCAGGTCCACGCCGCGCAGCAGTCGCACGGAGGTGCTGCCGAGGTCCTTCGTGATCGCATCGGCGGCGACCGCGATGTTCTCGCACCGCACGCCGATGAGGGTCTCCATCGTCTCGAGCTCGGCGCGGGGGCCCACCCAGTACTCGCCGTAGGTCGAGTCGGAGAAGAACTCCTCGGTGTCCGAACCGGCGCGGGGACGGAAGTAGAACGTCGCTTCGTGCTCGGTGGAGTCCGGGACGGGTTCGAGGACGAGGACGGAGTCGGGCTCCTGGTCCTGGTCGAGACCCGTGAGGTGGACGAAGGCCGAATGTGCGCGGAACCGGTAGTCGGTATCGTTCGACCGCTGCTTGTACGTGCCGGCGGGGACGACGAGGCGCTCCCCGGGGAACTGTGCCGAGAGGGCCGCGCGACGGGCGGGTGTCCATGCCGCAGACTCGAGCGGCGTGACGTCCGCGGCCGGGCGGTGGTCCCACCCGGAGGCGACGAATTCACGGAAGGCCTTCGACTGGGGACGGCGGGAACGGGTGTTGACCCGCTGCGAGAGGTCCTGGTCGTCGGGGGAGGTCGTGCCCTCGGGTGCGGTCTGGCTGGCTGCAGGCGTGGAGGAATCCGTCATGGGACCAGCATAGTGAGGGAATACGATCGGACCATGATCATCGATCTCCACACCCACTCGCGGTTCTCCGACGGCACCCAGACCCCTGCGGAGCTCGTCGACGAGGCGGCGATGCGGGGGATCGACGTCCTCGGGCTCACCGACCACGACACGATCTCCGGCTGGGACGAGGCCGCGGAGGCCGCACGTGCTGCCGGGATCGGGCTCGTGCGGGGGATGGAGATCTCCTGCCGCCTCGACGGGATCGGTGTGCACCTCCTCGGATACCTCTTCGACTCCGCGGCGGACTCCGCACTCATGGAGGTCGTCCGCACGACCCGACAGGTGCGCACGACGCGGATGCGCACGATGGTCGAACGACTCGCGGAGGACTTCGCGATCACCCTCGACGACGTCCTCGCACAGGCCGGCGAACACACGACGATCGGTCGCCCGCACATCGCCGACGCCCTCGTCCACGCGGGTATCGTCCCGAGCCGCGACGTCGCCTTCGCGGGCATCCTCTCGAGCCGCGAACGCTACTACGTGCCCGTGCAGGTGCTGTCCCCGCTCGAGGCGATCCACCTCGTCCACGAGGCCGGCGGGGTCACCGTGTTCGCACACCCCGCAGCCTCGGCCCGTGGCCGGGTGCTCCCCGCCGCGGGCATGCGGGAGATGATCGACGCCGGCCTCGACGGGATCGAGGTCGACCACCGCGACAACCCGCCCGAGGCCCGCGAACGCCTCCGGGCGCTCGCCGCCTCCCACGGACTGATCGTCACGGGATCCAGCGATTACCACGGGGCGGGGAAGGTCAACCGGCTCGGAGAGCACACGACCGCGTCCGACATGTTCTGGTCACTTCTCGAGCGGGCCACCGGGAGCCCCTACCTGCCGGGTTGAGGGCAGTGTCACCACACGCTGAGGGCTCCGGGAACGCCGAGGCACCGGTCGGGAATCCGACCGGCGCCTCTGTCATCCGCCTCTGTCATCGAGGGAGGGCGTCACTCCGCGGCGGGAGCGTCACCCCGCTCGGCACGTGCGGTGTGACCGCTCGGCTTGCCCGAACGCGTGCGGCGGCGGGTGCGCGAGCGGCGCGGGGCCTCGGTGTCCCGGTCACCGGACTTCGTTGCCTCGCCCTTCGGGGCGTCGCCGGCGGACCGGGACGACGCGGACCGGCGGTCGGATCCGGCTCGGCGGGAGCCGCCCCGGGCCGGCTTCCGCTCGCCACGCTCGCGGCGATCTCCCGAGGAGTCCTCACCGGCGGCGGGCTTCCGACGGCGCAGGCGACCCTTCGTGCCCTCGGGGATGCCGAGGTCGGTGAAGAGGTGGGGCGAGCTCGAGTACGTCTCCGCGGGCTCGTCGAAGTCGAGGTCGAGCGCCTTGTTCACGAGGCGCCACTTCGGCATGTCGTCCCAGTCGACGAGGGTGATCGCCACACCCGTACGGCCGGCACGACCGGTCCGTCCGATGCGGTGGATGTACGTCTTCTCGTCGTCCGGGCACTGGTAGTTGAAGACGTGGGTGACGTCGTCGATGTCGATGCCGCGCGCCGCGACGTCGGTCGCGACGAGGATGTCGACGCCACCGCCCTCGCGGAACTGCTTGAGCGCGCGCTCACGGGCCTGCTGATTGAGATCGCCGTGGAGCGGGCGGGCCTCGAAACCGCGGTCGACGAGCTCCTCCGCGAGGCGGTCCGCAGTGCGCTTCGTCCGCGCGAAGATGATCGTCTTGCCGCGTCCCTCGGCCTGGAGTGCTCGGGCCACGAGTTCCGACTTGTCCATCGAGTGGGCGCGGTACACGAACTGCTTGACGTTCTTCGCGGTCGTGCCCTGGTCGTCCGGGTCCTGCGTGCGGATGTGCGTCGGCTTCGACATGTACCGACGTGCCATCGTGATGACGGCGCCGGGCATCGTCGCCGAGAAGAGCATGGTCTGCCGGACCGGCGGGACCGCCGCGATGATCCGCTCGACGTCCGGGAGGAAGCCGAGGTCGAGCATCTCGTCGGCCTCGTCGAGGACGACGGTGCGGACCGCGTCGAGCTTGAGGACACGGCGCCCGTAGAGGTCGAGCAGACGCCCCGGGGTGCCGACGACGACATCGGCACCGGCCTTGAGGGACGCGATCTGCGGATCGAAGTCCTTGCCGCCGTAGATCGTGACGATCGAGATGTTCCGGTTCGCGGAGGCGACGAGGAAGTCGTCCGCCACCTGCTTCGCGAGCTCACGCGTCGGGACGACGACGAGGGCCTGCGGGGACCGGCCGGCGGCCTCCCCGGTGAACCCGTCCTCCTCCGGGCCGGTGACGCGCTGGAGCAGCGGGATGCCGAAGCCGAGGGTCTTGCCGGTACCGGTCTTCGCCTGACCGATGATGTCCGCGCCCGTGAGCGCGACGGGCAGGGTGAGCGCCTGGATGGGGAAGGGGTGTTCGATGCCCTTCGCGGCGAGTGCCGAGGTGATCTCCTCGGACACCCCGAAGTCGGCGAAGGTCTGTTCCGCGAGGTCCTCGACGGTGACGTCGGGGCTCACCTGTGCCGCGGCAACCTGTGCAATATCTGTCATGTTCTCGTTCTCCTCACGGTGCTCCCGCGGGGAGCACGCTACGACCGGGCTGCCGGTAGGCTGGAGCACATGTGTGCAGCTCGACCGGCTTCTCCGGATCCATCCGAACAGGACCCGAATACCCAGGTGGCAACCCTTGCCATGTTGGCGTTCGGTGAACTCACGTCCTTCGAACAGTTCGCGGCGGACGCACGCATTGCGCCGAGCGTCGCGGACAAGGTGGACCTCGCTCTCGCCGCCGGCCACTCGCTCGACCACTATCGGGCGCTCGCGGGCCGGATCACCGAACTCGGCGTGGACTCCGTGGAGCGCATGCGCGGTGTCGGTGCGACGTTCGCGGTCTTCGGTGAACGTACCCAACCGGGTGATTGGTACGAGAGCCTCATGAAGGGCTATGTGCTCGACGGAATCATGAAGGACTTCTATCGGGCGTCCCTCACGAATCTCGACGACACGAGCGAACGGGTTGCCACTGCTGCCCTCGATGATACACGTCAGGCGGAATTCCTCCGGTCCCGTCTCGAGCGGGCGATCGCGGAGAACGGGGGCGCTCTGTCCTCCCGTCTGGCCCTGTGGGGCCGCCGCCTCGTCGCCGAGGCGATGACCCGGGGCCGCTCGATCCTCCTCTCCGAGATCGGGGCGCCCGAGGCCACCGTCGTCGCGGTGACCGAGAAGTGTCTGTCGAACCACTCCCGGCGGATGAGCGGGCTCGGACTCGTCGCCTGAGCATCCGCCCTCCCTGCCACGCCGCAGAGCCCGCCACCTCGTGAGGTGACGGGCCCTGCGTGGTGCGGGGCGCCTCGGGCGCGGATCCGGAAGGGCCCGGAGTCGGGACGGCTCAGGAGAGTCCGAAGCCGACCGGACGGTGGGTCTCCGTGCCGGTCTCGACATAGGCGAGGGCGTCCGCGGGGACGAGCACCTGACGGCCCTTCTCGTCCTTGAACGCGAGGACGCCGGAGGCCCCGCTCAGTGCTGCGGTGACCTTCTCCGCCACACTGTCCGCGGTCTCCGCCGCGTCGATGACGATCTCCCGAGGAGCCTGGCGCACGCCGATCTTGATTTCCATGTGAGTCCTTCCTCTCCACTGGTGTCGCCTCCGGGCGCGCACTGCGGCGTGCCCGGTACGGGACTCACTCTACGGCGGTCGGCGGCCCGACACCGTCCGTGGCCGTCCCGGTTCCGCCCCCGGCGTAAATCGCGCTGAGTCCGTTCCACAGCACCGTGGTGACGAACGCCGTGTACTCCTCGAGGTCGAGCTGCGGGTTCTCCTGCAGGTAGAGACCCGCGCTGTCGACCATTCCGACGACGACCGCACCGAGGCTGCCGGCCCACGTGGACGGGAGACCGACGGCGTCCGAGAACACGTGCGCGATCCGCTCGGCGAAGAGGTTCCGCGACTGCGTGACCCGGTCACGGACCTCGTCCTCGTAGTTGTCCCGGAAGTGCAGCGTGAGGTACTCGGCGGGATGCTCGGAGACGAAACGGAGGAGCTCTGCGACGGCGACCTCGGTGCGCTGTCGGTGATCGGGCAGATCGAGTGCGGGCCGCAAAACCTCGTCGAGCATGCACGCGGCAGTGTCGACCACCGCGATGTAGAGGTCCTTCTTCGAGGCGAAGTGCTGGTAAAGGACGGGCTTCGAGACCCCGGCGGCGGACGCGACCTCGTCCATCGACGCCATGTGGTACCCGCTCTGCGCGAACACGTCCGTGGCTACACGGATGAGTTGGGCGCGTCTCTGCGCCCGAGGCATACGGGAAGGGGTGCCGGTCGTTGTCATGATCCGAACCTACCAACGCGTAAAAGCGCGGAACCGCTGTTTTGTGTCGCAGATCTGTCATCTACAGGTCACAAGTCGCTTGCGTCCCCGGGGGATCCCGTGACGTGCACGTGACGTGCGTCGCCACCGGGGCATCGGGACTGTGTCCGTGCCTCGTGCTTGGATGAGGGACATGGATGTGCAGTGCTCGGTGGACCCCGGTACCCCGCCCCGTGAGTCCGGCCGTCGGCGGGAGCCGGGGCCCGGCGACGACCTCGCTCCGGAACTGGCGCGGGCGCTCGCCACGGGTACGTCCTGTGCCGTCGTCGGCGGCCCGGGCACCGGCAAGACGGACCTCGTGCGGCGCGTCCACGCGGCCCTCGCGGGGCTCGTGCCGGCGGACGAGGTCCTCGTGCTCGCCCCGGACCGCGACCACGCGAACGAACTGCGCGACTCCGTGTCCGCCGGCGACCGCGCGGGTGTCCGCAGGTCCCCGGCCGCCCGGAGCCTCCACTCCTTCGCGTTCGGACTCGTGTCCGCGTTCCGCGCCGCCGAGTTCGGGGAGAGCACCCGCTTCGTCTCCGGTGCGGATCAGGACGCGCTGCTGGCGGAACTGCTCGACGGGTACGACCACGCCGCGGAACGGGGGATCACCCCGCCGACGTGGACCGAGCGCCTGTCCCCGGAGGTCCGCGCGACCGCCGAGTTCCGCAGTCAGCTGCGGGACGTGCTCGATCGGCTCCTCGAACGGGACGCGACCCCGGCACGCGTGCGGGAGCTCGGCCGGCGATACCGGGGCGAATGGATCGTCGCCGCGGAGATCCTCCAGGACTACCAGGACCTTCTCGACGTGCCCGGCTTCGGCGGGGTGGACACCGCCTCGGTCCTCGCCCGGGCCGCGGGGATCGTCCGCGCCCAGCGCGTGGACTCCTCGGTGCGGGCCGGCACCCGCTGGAGTTTCTCGGGGGACCTCGTGCCCCGCGTGCTCCTCGTCGACGCCGCGCAGGACGTGCCCGACGCCGCGGTCCCCCTCCTCGTCGCACTGCGGGACCTCGGGACCGTCATCGGTGTCCTCGGGTCCCCGGACACCGGCACCCAGGCCTTCCGCGGAGCCACCGGCGCGGTCCTGCGCGCCGCATGGACCCCGGACCCACCGTTCGCCGGGCCCACCGGACATCGGATCGAGGTCCTGCCGGCGGTCGGTGACGACTCCCGGGTGCAGGGGACGGGAGCCGCCGTCTCCCAGGACTTCGCACGCCGGGTCTCCCGCCTCAAATGGCGCGACCACCTCGCGGCGGAGGTCCCGATGACCGCGCGGTCGACGACCGTCGAGTGCCTCACCGCGCCCTCGGGAGCGGAACGCGCACGGGCGATCGCGCGGTTGCTGCGACACTGGCACCACGATCTCGGCCTCGACTGGGCGGACTGCGCGGTCGTCACTCGGTCCTCCGGAACCGCGAACGGGCTGCGCCAGGAACTCGGCAGCCTCGGGGTCCCCGTCGACGCCACGGTGCTCCCGCTCGCCGTGGACCCGGCGACCGCACCGTTGCTGCGTGCCCTCATCGTCCGGCCGGAGGACGAGGAGCACCACCGGTCCCTCGTCGCGACCCTCCTCACCGGCGTGTACGTCGGCCTCGACCCCCTCGCGATGCGCAGTCTCGAACGCGCGCTCCTCGCCGTGGACCCGTCGCTCGCCGAGGTGCCCGGGCCCTCACGTCCCGTCCACGCACTCCGGACCTGGGAGGAGGACGCGCTCCCGCCGGAACTCCGCCGAGTCAAGGCGCTCCTCGACGCCGCGGCCGAGGTCCGGTTGCACGACCCCCACAGCGCGCTGTGGCACCTCTGGGAGACCGCGGCGGTCGCCGACCACTGGGAGCGCCGTGCGACGGGAAACCCCGTCGACCCGCTCAACGACCGGATCGACGCGGTCCTGCGACTCATGAGCCTCGCGGAGAAGTTCGCCTCCCGCGGGACGAACAACGCCGAGTCTTTCGCCGCACTCGTGCTCGACCAGGACGTCGCCCAGGACTCCCTCGCGCGCACCGGAGCCCGTGACGTCGTCGTCGTGGAATCGCCCGCCGCGCTCGCCCACCGTGAGTTCCGGCATGTCGTCATCGCCGACGTCGACGAGGGCCGGTGGCCGAACCCCCGGGTGCGCGGCACGATCTTCGCCCTCGAGGATCTCGTCGACGCCCTCGAGGGCCGGACCCCCGCGCTCGGGGACCCGCGGGTGCACCAGGCCAGACGGCGCGCGGTGATCGAGGACGAGGCGATGCTGTTCCTGTCGGCCCTCACCCGCGCCCGCGAGCACGCGGTCGTCGTCGCCCTCGACGACGGGGAGAACTCCCCGAGCATCTTCTTCCACACCGTGCAGGGCGCGGCACGTGAGCTGGGACCGCGGTACGCGAGCCCCACGTCGGCGGGGGACGGCGATGCCACCGTGACGGACGGCTCCGCCGAGGACGCCGACCACCCGTCGGCAGCCGGTACCGGAGCCCATGACGGCGAACCGGAGGGACCGGTGTCCCGGCGTCGCGTGCGCGGAGGGCCCCGGTACCCGATCTCCCTGCGGGAGATCGCAGGACGGGCCCGGAGCGAATTCGGCGCCGCCGAGGACCCCGTTCACTGGGCGGACCTGCTCGTGGCTCTCGAACGGGCCGGTGTGGCGGAGGCCGACCCGATCACGTGGAGCCGATGGTGGGAGGTCTCGAGCACGGAACCGGTGCACGGGCCGGAGGACGTCGTCCCCGTGAACCCCTCCGCGGTGGAGACCTTCACCGAGTGCTCGCTCAAGTGGTTCCTCACCACCCACGGCGGACGCTCGACCGCCTCGCAGGCGCAGGCGGTCGGCACGCTCGTGCACGCGATCGCGGAGCACCACCCGAACGGCGGTTATGCGGCGATGAAGGAGGAGTTCGACCGCGGCTTCGAGGCGATCGAGTTCGCCTCCGACTGGGAGAAGGAACGGGAGTACGCGGCCGGCACGCGCATGATCGGTGCCCTCGACGCCTACATCCGGAGTCGTACCGAGGACGGTGCGGAGCTCCTCGGTGCCGAGGCCACCGTGAGTACCCGCGTGGACGATCCCGCGGTCGCCGGGCCGTGGCGGATCACCGGAAAGATGGATCGCCTCGAACGCACCTCCGCCGGGCTGCGGGTCGTCGACTACAAGACGGGGAAGAACCCCGTGACGAAGGACGAGGCGAAACAGCACGCACAGCTCGGCACCTATCAGGTGGCGCTCGAGGCCGGTGGGGCGATCCTCGCCGACGACACCCGTGTTCCCGCCGGTCCCGCGGCCGGTGGCGAACTCGTCTTCCTGCGGCGGAACGTCCTGCGCGAACAGCCCGCCCTCGGGGTCGCGGAGAACCCCCGGTGGGCGCTCGAGCTCGTGAGCAGCACCGCGCGCGGGATGCGCAGCAGCGTGTTCAGCGCGACCCCGAGCCCGCAGGCGTGTGCGTTCTGTCCCGTGAAGACCTCCTGCCCCGCCTTCGCTCTCGCACCCACGGAAGGAGCAGAGGGATGAGCCACCCGATCGACGCCCCCGACCACGTGTGCCGTGGTGAGTTCCGCTACTGCGGACGGGAACTCGCACGGATCCTCGACGTCCCCCCTCCGACGATCGAACAACTCGAGATCATCGAGGCGCCCCTCGAACCTCTCGTCGTCATCGCCGGTGCGGGGTCCGGGAAGACCACGGTCCTCGCCCTGCGTGTCGTGTGGCTCGTCGCCAACCGGCTCGTGACCGCCGACCGCATCCTCGGGCTCACCTTCACCCGTAAGGCGGTCGGTGAGCTCAACGAACGGATCAGGCGCCTCCTCGCACGCTTCCGGGCCGCATCCGGACCCGCGGCAGCCTCCGTTGCCACGGCGGCTGTGGGGGAGGAGGACACGGGAGAGGCAGGTGCGGCACTCACGGGTCTCGACGTACCCGAGGTGTCGACGTACAACGCCTACGCCGCAGCCCTGGTCTCCGAACACGGCCTGGCGATCGGTATCGAACCCGATTCCGAGGTCCTCGACGAGGCCGCCTCCCGCGCGCTCGCCGCGGAGGTCGTGAGCGCCGCGACGACCGCGGAGATCCCGCCGGACGTCGCCCGCTCGACGATCGTCGAGAGCCTCCTCGCGCTCGCCGGCGAGATCAACGACCACCTCACGGACGTTCCCGCCGTCGTCCGTCACATCGACGACGCTCTCCTCGATCTCCTCCGCGGACCGCTGCCGGCCGCCCTCGCGAAGAAGATGGTGCGCATGCGCCCCAAGGGCCCTTCCGGGGAGACCCTCACGGGTGACGACCTCCGGGCCCGGAAGGCCGAACTCACGGCCGTGCTCGACCACCTCGTCGAGGAAGCCGGGATCGACCCCGACGTCCGGGGCGTCACGGACCCGGAGGCCCTGTGCAGGCTCGCCGATCACATCGCCGAACACTTCGGGATCGAGGTGTTCGCACGACTCATGACGAAACGCCGGATCGCGGTGCTCGCCGGCAGGTATCTCGAACGCAAACGTGTCCGGGGTGCCCTCGACTTCTCCGATCAGGTCGCCTTCGCATACGCAGCCCTCCGGACCGACCCGGATGCACTCGCCCTCGAACGCTCCCGGTGGGACGTCGTGCTCCTCGACGAGTACCAGGACACCTCGTCCTCCCAGACCATGCTGCTCGCGCTGCTCTTCGCCCGCGAGAACCCCGTCGGAGCCGATGAGGGTGCCGAGGTCTTCCTCGGTCTTCCGGTCATGGCCGTCGGGGACCCCCGGCAGGCGATCTACGGATGGCGCGGAGCGAGCGCGGACAACATCACGAAGTTCCCCCTGCAGTTCCCCCGGCCCGACGGTTCGGCCGCACGGGAACTCGGTCTGCGGACGAGTTGGCGCAACGACCGGTCGATCCTCACGGCCGCCAACGCGGTCGCCGCAGGACTGTCCGACCACGATCCGTCGACCGAACTCACCGAACGGCGCATCCCCGGCGTGCCCACCCCCGACGGCGAGGTCGTCCTCCGGACCGCTCTCGGCGCACCGGTCGAGGGATTCGTCACCGATGAATACGCGCACATGGTGGAGTGGCTCACCCGGGCCGCGCGGGAAGGAGCCCGGAGCCTCGCAGTGCTCAGTCGCACGCGCGGGGAGTTCGGCGCCGTCCGCACCGCTCTCGAGGCCGGGGGCTTCGAGGTGCACGTCGTCGGATCGACCGGACTCCTCGACGATCCCTTCGTCGCGGACCTGCGGGCGGCACTCGTCGTCGTCACCGACCCGACCGCCGGCGACCACCTCATGCGACTGCTCTCGGGACGGTCACTGCGCCTCGGGGCCGCCGACGTCGCGGCGCTCTCCCGGTTCGCCCGGGAGCGTACCCGGGTGCTCGATCTTCCGGAGGGGGAACGCCTCGGACTGGTCGAGGCCCTCGACGCACTCCTCCCGGTCGCGGCGGCACTCACCGGGCGCGCCGAGCCCGGTACGGAGCAGCTCGTGGCCCAGTGGCGCGCGAGCGGGCTCGGACGGGACGCCACGGTCCGGGTGCTCCGCCTCGGCCGAGCGCTGCGACGTCTGCGGCGCAACCTCACGACGGTGCCGGCACTCGTGCGCGACATCGTCCGTGAACTCGACATCGACGCGGAGATCTCCGCCCTCGACCCGACGGGGGAGAAGGTCCACCGGAAGGCACTCGACGAGTTCCTCTCGCTCGTGTCCGGTTTCACCGCGAGGCGGCCCGGCGCCGGCCCCGAGGAGTTCCTCACCTGGCTCACCGTCATGGAGGAACGGGACGCCCTGTCGGGGCAGGAGACCGTGACGAGTGAGGACGTCGTCACCGTCATGACGGTGCATGCCTCGAAGGGACTCGAGTTCGACGCGGTCGCGATCCCCGGTGCTTTCGACGGCGGGTTCCCCACCGCACTCCGCGAGACCCAGGGGTGGCTCACCGGCGGAGCGCTGCCGTACCCGTTGCGCCGGGACCGGGCCGCCCTCGTGCCCTTCGACCTGCGCAACCACGATTTCACCGATCACAAGGAACTCGAGGAGTGGGTGAAGGGCCGTCGTGTCCCGCTCGAGGTCCATCACCGGGAGAGCGAACGACGGCTCATGTACGTCGCGATGACCCGCGCCCGGTCGTTCCTGTGGCTCGGCGCCCGCGCGTGGAGGACCGCGGCGCAGAAGGACCCGAAGGAACTCTCCCCGTTCTTCGTCGAGGCCCGGGACGCACTCGGTCGCACGGAACCGGAGATGCCGGAGACCCCGGAGACGGGCAACCCGTTGCGCGACGTGGCCGGCACGTCCTCCCCGTGGCCGGTTCCGGAGGACCCCGAGGTGCTCCGGACCCGCGCCGCACGCCTCGCGATCCTGCGGGACCGTCGGGAGACGTCACCGCCGACCCTCGAATCACTCGTCACCGCATCCCCGGAACCGGTGATCCAGGTACTCGCGCAGCGTTCCCTCGATCTCCTCGAGGACGCCGGCGTCCGCCCGGAGGAACTGCCCGGCCGGATCTCGACGACGGGCCTCGTCGATCTGTGGGAGGACCCGGCCGCATTCCTCGCGCGGTTGCGCCGGCCCATGCCGACCGGGCCGAACGAGGCCGCCGCACTCGGCACCGAGTTCCATGCCTGGGTCGAGAACCACTTCGGGGAGGCCGCGCTCGGTGATCTGCTCGAGGACGAACCGGGGAGCCGGCTGAGCCCCGGTGCCACCGCTCATCTGCGGACTCTGCAGGAGCGGTTCCTCGCCTCACCGTTCGCAGATCGGCAACCCGTCGCGATCGAGAAGTCCTTCGAGCTCGTGCTGCCGGTCGGCGAGGGCAGCTCCCAGGGGGAGGCCCGCGCCCTCCACGTCCCGGGCAAGATCGACGCGGTCTTCGCGACCGCGAACGGGCTCGAGGTCGTGGACTGGAAGACCGGTCGGACGCCGCCGGAGGAGATCCTCGCGACAATGACGGTGCAGTTGTCCGTCTACGCCCTGGCGCTCTCCCGCATGCCGGAGTACGCGGACGCCGGTGAGATCACGGGAGCGTTCTACTTCCTCGGCTCGGACGAGGTCGTGAGGCCGCCCCGCCTCCACTCGGAGGAGGAGATCCGCGCGCGGCTCGGGTGAGGAAGGGACGGCGGACCTGCGGCGTCGGATGCCCGGGGAGTGCGGAGGGTCAGCGCTCGATCTGCGTCGTGGGGACCTCGGACGCGGCCTGCTCGTCGACCGGTGCGGAGGGGCGGAAGGCCTTGCGATCCGAGTCGAGGCCGGTTCCGGCGGTGGTCGTCGGCCCCTCGGAAGCGTCCTGCGTCGCGGAGGCACTCTGCGTTCGGGCGCCGGTGCTCGCGCCGGACGGTGCGGTGGGGGCGGGCGGCACCGCACCCGCGGTCGTGCCGTCCGCTGCGGTCGCCGCGGTGCCGCGCGGCGGCGCGGGTGTCCTCGGCTCCGGTTCCGGGTCCACGGCGAGGTCCGCGAGCGAGGCGAGGAGCGCCTCGGCGGAGGCGATGTCCGCGGAGTTCCCGGAGTCACGGGCCTGGAGGAACCAGTCGAGGACCGCGAATTCCGCGAGGAACTCGAGACGGTCCACGAGCCCCGGATCGACCTGCGTGCGGGCCTCGGTGTACGCCCTCATGAAGACCTCGAAGACGTCGGGCCCGAGCATGTCGGAGACCGCGGCGAGGTCGGTCGCGGGATCACCGACGCCGAGCCGGTCGAGGTCGGACACGGACACGATGCGGTCCTTCGCGACGCGGAACGCGTCGACGGACACCGCACCGTGCACCGGGCATGCGAGGAAGTGCCACGAGGAGACGGTCTCGAGCGCGGTCTCCCAACGCTGCAGGAGCGCGGAGGGGACCCGACCGGTGTCCGCCCCGCGGTCGAGCTCCGCGAGCAGGCGGTCGCGTACGGCGGCGGAGTCCCGGACGACGAGTCCTGCGTCGGCGACCGGGCCGGGATCGGCGTCGTGGAGGGCCGCGAGGAACCGCGCGAGGGAGACGACGAGCGCCTCGGACCCGAGGAAGTCCGCGGTCGAGGACGGGGTGCCCGGCAGCGGGTGTGCCACGTGGAGGAGCGGCCGCTCCGACTCCCCGAGTCCGAGGAGGGCGGCCGGAAGAGTCTCCTCGACGACGATCTCCGGGATCGTCACATCGGAGTCCGGCAGGAGCATCCGGAGGACTGCGCTGGAGAGACGTTCGGCGCCGGCCCGGAGCGCCTCGGGGCCGGTGTGGAGGGACGCGACGAATTCCCGATCACCGTCGGTGACGAGAACGCGGTGCCCCCGTTCGTCCGGGAGGGGTGTCCACGCGGTCGGTTCGAAGCCGCCGACGATCCCGGAGACGGCGGCGACGATCCTGAGTCCTGTGGGTCCAGTGGGTCCTGAGATGTGCACGTGAGAAATCTATCGCCCCGCGGCCCGGAAGCCGCGGAACACGTGCGGACCGGCCGGGGTGTGTCAGACCCTGACGCTAGTGTGGAACGCATGATCGATCTTCCGCTCCTGCAGCCGGCGAGCCTGGCCCGCAGCGCCTCGCAGCGCAATCACACGGACCGCGGCCCCGACGCCTCCCTCGAGGTCGTGCTGGCGCGGCCGTGCACCCGGGTGCTCCTGGCCCACCGCGGTTCGCTGCTCGTCGCACGCGGGCACCTCGTCCGGTTCGCGGTGGACGACAGCGCCGGACTCACGGGTACCCGCATCTACCTCGGAAAGGACGCCCAGGACACGGACTTCATCGGTATCGACCTCGACGACGAGGCACGTGCGGAGGTCGACCGCCGGATCGCCGGTGATCTCGACACGGACGCCGAACCCCAGCTCGAGGATCCGGCGACGGGCATCGACGTGTCCGTGCCCACGTGGTTGAACCTCCGCGATGTGGGACTGTCCCTCGACGATCTCGACGTGGGCCTCGCGTGCGAACTCGTCGCCCTCGGCAACTGGCACCGTGCCCACACGCATTCCCCACGGAACGGTCTGCCGACCGAGGTGGTCGCCGGTGGGTGGGTCCGTCGGGAACCGACCACCGGCAGTGAGCACTTCCCCCGCACGGATCCCGCCGTCATCATGGCCGTCGTCCACACGGATCCGGACGGGACCGAGCGCATCCTCCTGGGGAACAACGCGCTGTGGCCGGACCACCGTTTCTCCCTCCTCGCCGGTTTTGTCGAACCGGGGGAGACCCTCGAACGCGCCGTGATCCGCGAGGTCCACGAGGAGGTCGGCGTCGTCTGTCACTCCCCGAAGTACCTCGGTTCGCAACCCTGGCCGTTCCCCTGCTCCCTCATGCTCGGCTTCGTCGCCGAGGCCGAATCCCGTGACACCGACGTCGACGTCGAGGAGATCTCGCACGCCCGGTGGTTCACCCGGGAGGAACTGCGCAGCGAACTCGCCGCCGGCACGATCTGGGTGCCGGGCACCGTGTCGATCGCCGGTCAGATCCTCGAGGCCTGGTTGGGCGCTGATCGATGACCCGTTCCGCCACGGCCCTCGCTCTCCTCGAGGCGCTCGATCCGGAACAACGCGACGTCGCCGAACACCTCCGGGGCCCGATGGTGGTCCTCGCCGGCGCCGGTACCGGCAAGACCCGCGCGATGACGCACCGCATCGCCTACGGCATCGCGACCGGGGAGTTCGGGGTGCACGACGTCCTCGCGCTCACCTTCACCGCGAAGGCGGCAGGGGAGATGCGTGCGCGACTGCGGACACTGGGTGTGCCCGGGGTCCAGGCCCGCACGTTCCATTCGGCGGCGCTCCGTCAGCTGCGGTACTTCTGGCCGCAGATCGGGGAGGGCCCGTTCCCGGAGCTGCTCGGTCACAAGGCCGGGGTCGTCACCCGCGCCATGGTCGAGTCCGGTTTCGAACCCGACCGGGAGACCGTCCGTGACGTCGCCGCGGAGATCGAGTACTCGGCGGTGTCGCTCCTCGGGATCGAGGGGTACCTCGAATCCGCGCACACCCGCGACCTGCCCGAGGGGATCGATGCCGACGGCATGGGTCGGATCATGCGGGCCTATTCGGAAGCGAAGACCCGGCGCCACCTCCTCGACTTCGAGGACGTCCTCCTCGTGCTCGCCGGGACGTTGCGGACGCGGGAGGACATCGCGGCCCAGGTGCACCAGCAGTACCGCCACTTCGTCGTCGACGAGTTCCAGGACGTGTCCCCGCTGCAGTACGACCTGCTGCTGCAATGGTTGGGGAAACGCGATTCGATCTGCGTCGTGGGTGACCCCGCCCAGACGATCTACAGCTTCGCGGGCGCCTCGGACTCGTTCCTCCTCCGCCTCGCGACCCGGTTCCCCGGCACCCGGACCGTCTCGCTCGTGCGCAACTACCGCTCGACGGAACAGATCGTCCAGTCGGCGAACAATCTGCTGTCCCGGACGGGGCCGAATCCGCTCGTCCTCCGGTCGACCGGAAGGGACGGGGCGGAACCGACGTACACGGAGTACCCCGACGACACCGCCGAGGCCGAGGCGGTCGCGACCCGGATCGCCGCGGAGATCACCGCGGGACGCAAACCGGCGGACGTGGCGGTGCTGTTCCGGACGAACGGACAGAGCCGGGCGATCGAGGAAGCACTCTCGGCACGGGGTGTGAGTTACGTACTCCGGGGCGGCGAACGGTTCTTCGCCCGCCGCGAGGTGAAGGAGGCCGTCGCCCTCCTGCGTGCGCAGGCCTCCCGTCGGGAGGTCGGCCCGCTCCACGAGACCGTGGGGGAGATCCTTCTCAATGTCGGATGGTCACCGGAGGCCCCGGCAGGAACCGGTGCGGTCCGTGAAAGGTGGGAGTCGCTGGGCGCCCTCGTCGACCTCGCGGAATCGATGCAGGCGGCCTCGACGATGCCGGTCCCGCTCGAGGCGTTCCTCGACGAACTGGCCGATCGCACGGAGCACCAGTTCGCTCCGCAGATCAACGGGGTGACCCTCGCCTCGGTCCACGCGGCGAAGGGCCTCGAGTGGGAGAGCGTCCACGTCATCGGACTGTCCGAGGGGCTCCTCCCCATCAGTTACGCGAAGACGGCGGCCGAGGTCGCGGAGGAACGACGGCTGTTCTACGTCGCGATCACCCGTGCCCGGACGTCACTGTCCCTCAGCTGGTCGCTCGCCCGGCAGGCCGGACGGCAGTCCCAGCGGCGACCCTCCCGGTTCATCGCCGAGGTCCGGAATCCGCCGCGCACCCGGTCCGGCGGGCGTGGGCAGGACCACGCCACCGGCCGTGGTGCACTGCCCGGCGGCCCCGCTCGTGGTGGGGCGGCGGGCGAACTCACCCGCGTCCGTCGGGCACACGCGGACAACGACCGGGTGCGCAGGCCGCGGCCCCGGTGCCGGACCTGCGGCACCGTGCTCGTGGACGCGGTCGAGATCGCTCTCGGGCGCTGCAGTGCATGCCCGGCGGACATCGACCGCGACCTGCTGCTCGCGCTCATGGCCTGGCGCAAGGAGGTGTCGGCCCGGAGCCAGGCGCCCGCCTTCATCGTGCTCACGAACGCCACACTCAATGCGATCGCCGAACTCCGGCCGAGGACCACCGAGGAGCTCGCCCGGGTCCCCGGGATCGGCGCGCACAAGCTCGACCTCTACGGTGCGGAGATCCTCGCGGTCGTGAACCGACCGCGGGACTGAGAACGGACCGGCGGAACACGCCCGGGCCGGCGGCTCAGGCGCTGCGCTCCGTGATCCCGTGCGTGCCGATGGGGATCCGACAATCGCATTCGGGGTGGAAGGTCGCGGCCCGTTCGGTGACGGACCCGTGCGGGAGCGTGATCTCGAGGTCCACGGGCACGGACGGCGCGTGGACCGCATGGGTGCGCAGGAGCCCGGCGACGTGCGCCATCGCGAGGTGCCCGAGCAACGGGTCGGTGCGGCTGAGCGCGGGTTGCTGCCGCCAGAGGGCACGCCACGTCGACATCCATTCATCGTCCGCGTCGGTGCGGTGGAGGAACCGGCATTTCGTACACGGGGTGACACCCGGGTCGACGACATGCGTGACGGTCGCACGGTGCTGCCCGAGAACGACGTGCAGATGCGGCACGGTGTGCTCGAGCAGGCCACCGGCGGACACGGCGTCCTCGACCCAGACCGAGGTGAGCACGACGAGCGGTGCACGCAGCTCGAACGCGTCCTCCGCCCGTTCGACGGACCGCACCGCGAAACCGACCGCGGTGAGCACGGGGGACAGCGCATGGCGCAGGGGTCCGGTGACGGCGACGTCGGTGGCCCCGAGCGTGCGGGCGACGCGGGTGGGGGAGAGGCCGAGCGCGGAGGCGTACGCGTCGGTGTGCGAGGTCGTGACCTCCGGCCCCTCGTCGTGATGGAGGGGGACGAGCGCCGCCGCTTCGTCGAGGATCGCGAGCAGCGAGCCCGCACGTGCGCGGGGCACGCCGAGATAGGCGGCCCGGTCGAAGAACTCGTCGGTCCCGATCCCCATCCGCACGAGGCCCACGAGCTCGGCGTCCTCCGCGGTCAACCCGTCGACGAGTGCGGGGTCGTCGACCCCGAACTGCACACAGCGCTCACTGCGCCACACCACGGGGACCGATTGGTTGACCTGATACACGGAACGCACCCCTTCCCCGGCGCTCACCCGGTGCCGGTGCGGTCACGCTAATGGGTACGGGGCGCGGGAGGAAGACTTCGGCGGGGGCTGTGGACAACGCGATGCATCCGCGTGTGACGCGGGCGGAGCACGGACCGGGACGGACCGGGGTCCGCCCGCGGCGCACGTACTCCGCCCGGCGAAGCACCCCAGCCGCGTACGAGGATCACAAGCCTTCCCCTTGCCGATGATCCTGCCGTTTTCCGGGGGCTTGATCGTCCAAGCTATGCGGGCGGTCCGGGGCCGTCAACACACAGCGGGATGCACCTGCCGCCGACCTGTGGACAGACTGTTGACCGAGGTGCCGAGACCTGTGGAAGAGAGGCGCGGGACTGTGGAGGAGGGTGTGCGGGATCCCGGCCCCGGACCGCGCAGGATCCGCGGAATCACGGGACCGACGGGCACGGGCGGCCCGTCCACCCGGGTGTGGGCGGAATCGGCAGATGAATTTCTTCGCACGTTCCGTTCCGGTGGACCACTCACCGCCCCGTGCCGTCGTCGCCGGCCGTGTCGGTCGGTGCGCCGGACGCGGTCTACAGTGAACGCCATGAATGCAAGCGACGTCCGGTCCGCGCTCGCCGACGGGCGCATCACGGTGAAGCGTTCCGCCCGCCGGCGGAAGACGATCTCGGTGTCGCTCACTCCGTCCGGTTACGTGCTCTCGGTCCCGGCGCGGTACGACGTCCACACACACGCGGCGGACATCGGGAGGATCATCGCCCGCCTCCGCCGCCGCGCGGACCGCGCCCCGAGGGGGGACGGAGACCTCGAGCGACTGGCGGCCCGGCTCTCGGACACCTATTTCGACGACGGCATCCGGCCGTCCTCGGTCCGCTGGGTGACGAACCAGAACACCCGCTGGGGTTCGACGACGACATCGACGGGGCAGATCCGGCTCTCGCACCGACTGCAGCACGTGCCGTCCTGGGTGCTCGAGGCGGTCCTCGTCCACGAACTCGCACATCTCCGGGTGCCCGATCACGGACCCGAGTTCCGGAGGCTCGTCGCCCGCTGTCCGCGCACCGAGCGCTCGGACGACTTCCTCAGCGGTTTCGCGGCAGGGGAGCGGTTCGCGCAGCACGCGCGAGCAGGGGAAGACGTTCCGGCAGATCCGGCATGATCCCTGCCGGGAGCGCTGCGAGCGGGAACCACCGCACCTCGGACCCCTCGGGTGACTCCGGGGTGCGCGCGACGTCGGCGGTGTAGCCGAAGGCATGATCGACGTGTGTGACGCAGTCACCGAACCCCGGCAGTTCCGTCACCGCGAGCGGAGCCTCCGTGAGGGCCTGCGGATCGTGGAGACCGGCCTCCTCCGCGAGTTCGCGCAGTGCCGCTGCCCGGACGGTGGCGTCACCGGGCTCGGGATGCCCACCGAACTGTCCCCACGCCCCGGAGCGGCGGTGCCGGTGGAGCAGCACCGCGGTGGCCGAGGCGTCGAAGACGAAGACGCTCACCGTCGGGTGGACCGACGGTCGGGCGCTCACCGGTCCCGGTCGTCCGGTCGTCCGGGGTCGTCGCCGTCCTCGGAGGAGTCGTCGGCGGTGGTGTCGGAGCCCTCAGCCGTGGTGTCGGAGCCCTCAGCGGTGGTGTCGGAGCCTTCGGTGGACGACGTGCCGTCGGACAGCCCCTCGGCGAGGATGCGGGAGAGCGCCTCGTCGAGATCGGTGTCCGTGGACCAGTCCTGTGTGCGGCGTTCGCGGTAGCCGAGGGGATCGTCGAGGTCGGCGGTCGTCGGCAGGAGATCGGGGTGCGTGAAGACCGCGTCGCGGGCCTCCGCCCCCTCGGACCGCTCGAGGTACGTGAAGAGTGCCGCCGCGTCGCGCAGCCGGGTGGGGCGCAGCTGGATGCCGAGCAGACCGGCGAAGGTGCGGTCCGCCTCGGATTCGACGACGAGTCGGTTGCGCAGCGCCTCCCGGATCTCGTCCCGGTGGGTGAGCCCCGAGCACGCGGCGTGGGTGACGACGTCGACCCAGCCCTCGACGACCGAGAGGACGTTCGTGAGGGTCTCCTTCGCCTGTTCCTGTGCCTCGGTGGGCTGCGGGGCCAGGAGGCCGGAGCGGATGTCCTCCGAGAGTTTCTCGAGATTGCTCGGGTCGAGGTTCGCCGTGAGGTCCTGGATCCGCGACATGTCGATCTCGACCCCCGCCGCGTACTTCGCGAGCGCGGTCGTCACATGTCCGGCGAGCCAGGGCGACCGGGCGTACAACCACAGATGCGCGAGTTCGCGGACCGCGAGGTAGATCCGCAGTTCGGTCGTCTCCACCCCCATCTCGGCGGCGGCACCGGTGACGTTCGCCTCGACGAGTGCGGGGGTCGTCCCGAGGAGGGGAAGTCCGGTGTCGGTGCCGCCGAGCACCGAGCCGGAGAGTGCACCGAGTGCCTCGCCGAGCTGCATGCCGAACATCGAGTCGCCCATCGCGGCGAACATCTGGCTCGCCCCCTGGAGCATGGGGCGGAGCTCCTCGGGCATCTGCGCTGCCATGTTCTCGTTCATCGCGCCGTTCATGTTCGCCCGGACGGGATCGACGAGCTCCTGCCATCCGGGCAGTGAGCGTTCGACCCAGTCGCGGCGGCTGAGCGCGACGGGTTCGCCGTTGCCGGGCGACACGTCGGTGACCGCCTCGAGCCACAGCTCCGCGAGGCGGAAGGCGTCCGTGGTCGCGCGGCGGACGTCGTCATTCACTGCGGGGTCCGGGGTCGGGATGGTGCGGGTCGCGCTCTGCTTCGCGGTCGCCTCGGCTCCGCCGCCGGCCATCATGCCCTGGAGCTGGGACAGGAGCCCGCCGAGCATCGACGGGTCGAAGGGCAGCCCGCCTCCCTGGCCGCCCGGGGTACCGGACGCACCCGCGCCGCCCTGCGGTCCGAATGCACCGCCGAACTGGCCGTTCGGGCCGAAGAACATTCCGAAGATGTCGCCGAAGGGGTTGTCCTCGGGGTCTTTGTCGTTCTTGTCGGTCATGTGAACCTCCGGGTGGCGGGAACGTGTCCGTTCAGGGTAGCGATCGAAACCGGGAACTCCCTCCGCGCGGCCGGTGTCTCCGGGTGGGTTTCGCGGGAGGCGAAACCCGTGTTCGGCGCCCCTCGGCGCAGGGGGCGGATCCGGGGGAGTGCATTAGACTGTCCGCGACGAACGGAAGGACGCACACGTGACGGATTCGCCCGGAACCGGGACCGCTCCCACGCGACCGGCGAAACGGCGGAAGCGCCCGGTCAACACCGCGGTGCTCTCGGGGGTCCTCACCTATGCGTGCGTGATCGGAGCGGCGCTGCTGCCGGTCCCGTACATGGTCCAGATGCCCGGGCCCGTGGTGAACACCTATGCGGAGGGCGAGGACCTCATCACCATCGAGGGCGCCCCGACCTACCCGACGAGAGGTCAGCTCGATCTCCTCACCGTCGCGGTCGCCGGCGGACCCGACCGCTCCCTCTACGCGTCCCAGATCCTCGGTGCGCTCGTCGACCGGACGGACACCGTGATCCCGCAGGAGATGTACTACCCCCTCGACACGACGCGCGACGAGATCTCCCACGTGAACGCCGCCCAGATGACGAGTTCGCAGGACATGGCGACCGCTGCCGCGCTCACCGAGCTCGGTATGGACGTCGAGGACGTCGTGGTCGTGAATGAGGTCGAACCGGACGGCGCGGCCGCCGAGGCGCTGCGGCCGGGCGATGTGCTCCGGACCCTCGACGGGGCGCCGATCGGCGGTGAACCCGAATCCGGGGCCCAGCGCGTGAGCGCCGCGGCCGCGGAGGGGGAGCCCCTCGTGCTCGGGATCGAACGGGACGGCGTCCGGCAGGACGTCGAGATCGCGCCGACCCTCGTCGATGGGGAGTACCGCATGGGCGTCACCCTCGGTTACGACTTCCTGTTCCCCGTCGAGGTCGAGTTCCACGTCGCCGACGAGATCGGTGGCCCCTCGGCCGGCACGATCTTCGCCCTCGCGATCATCGACGAGCTCACCCCCGGTGACCTGACCGGTGGGGTGCCGATCGCCGGTACCGGTGCGATTTCCGCCGACGGCACGATCTCCCCGATCGGAGGTGCCCGGCAGAAGGTCGCGGCGGCCGCGCATCCCTCGGAGGAACGGGCGGCGGCGCAGTACTTCCTCTCCCCGGCGGCCAACTGTGCGGAGGTGCTCGACGCTGCGTCCGGCATCGACGACCTCACCGTCGTGAGGGTCGATGATCTCGCGTCCGCCCGCGCCTCGGTCGAGGCGATCGGGGAGGGCCACACGGACGACCTGCCCTCGTGCGAGACCGCCGCCGCGGATTCCGGCACCACACGATGACTTTCCGGGCTCGCAGCGCGAGCTCACCCCGGTTCCACCACGAAGCCCTCTCGAAAGGACTCCAGTGACCTTCGCCTCCGCACCTCCCGGCCCGGCCGGGCCCAAGAAGTCGGGACGCCCGTCCCCGCTCATGCTCACGATCGTGAGTGTGGTCGTCCTCGTCGGGCTGTTCGTCGTGTTCTCCCAGATCTACACCGACGTGCTCTGGTTCGACCACCTCGGCGTCCTGTCGGTATTCACCACCGAGTGGGCCACGAAGGGGATCCTCTTCGCCATCGGTTTCCTCGTCATGGCGGTCCCGGTGTGGGCGTGCCTCTTCTTCGCCCACCGGGCCCGGCCGGTGTACGCCCCGGTGACTCCGCGGCAGGAGAATCTCGAGCGTTACCGCGAGGCGTTCGAACCGATCCGCCGGGTCCTCACCTTCGCAGTGCCCGCCGTTCTCGGTTTCCTCGGCGCGGTGGCTCTCTCGGCGGCGTGGCAGGAGGCCCTGCAGTTCGTCAACGCGACCGAGTTCGGGACCACGGACCCGCAGTTCGGGCTCGACATCGGTTTCTACGTCTTCACCCTGCCGATGCTCTCGATCGGACTGGACTTCGTGAGCATGGTCACGCTGCTCACGTTCCTCGCGTCGCTCGTCGCGCACTACCTCTACGGGGGCGTCCGTCCCGGTGAGGAACGCGGGATCGAACTCACGAAGGCCGCACGCATCCAGCTCGCGCTCGCAGCCGCCGTGCTCGTCCTCGTGCAGGCCGGGCGGATCTTCGTCATGCGGTACACGAACCTCACGAACGACACCGGAATCGTCACGGGTGTCACGTACACCGCCGACCACGTGACTCTTCCGGCACTGCTCATCGTGTCCGTCGCCGCGGTGATCGTCGCTCTCGTCGTCGCTGCGAATGCGGTGGCGAACACGTGGAAGCTCTCCCTCGTGTCGGTGGCGATGCTCGCGGTCCTCGGTGCGATCTCGATCGTCGGCATGCCGATCGCGATCCAGCAGTTCCAGGTGCAGCCGTCCGAGCAGAGTCTCGAGGCCGAGTACATCGGTCGGAACATCGAGGCGACCCGGCAGGCGTACGGGATCGACGACGTCGAGGTCATCCCGTACACCCCGACGACGGAGGGCGAGTCCGGTGCGCTCCGGGAGGACGCCCAGACCGCGGCCTCGATCCGCCTCCTCGACCCGAACCTCGTCTCGGACACCTTCCGCCAGCTCCAGCAGCAGCGGTCCTTCTACTCCTTCCCGGAACAGCTCGACGTCGACCGTTACGAGATCGACGGCCAGATGCAGGACACCGTCATCGCCCTGCGCGAGCTCAATCCGGACTCGCAGGCGACCTCGTCCTGGGTCAATCAGGCGATCGTCTACACGCACGGTTTCGGTGTCGTCGCGGCGTACGGCAACCGTCAGGGCAACGACGGGCAGCCGGCGTTCCTCGAGCACAACATCCCGCCCTCGGGCGCGCTGAGCGGACCGGCCGGAGACGGCTACGAGCCGCGTATCTACTTCGGTGAGAACTCCCCGCGGTACTCGATCGTGGGAGCGCCCGAGGGCAGCGACCCCGTCGAGATCGACTACCCGGCCGACGGCGAGGACGGTTCCGGCCAGGTGTACAACACCTATTCCGGTGACGGCGGACCCTCGGTCGGTGACCCCTTCCACCGTCTCCTCTACGCGATCAAGTTCCAGGACGAGCAGATCGTCCTGTCCGAGCAGGTGAACGAGGAGTCCCAGATCCTCTACGACCGGGATCCGCGCGAACGCATCCAGAAGGTCGCGCCCTTCCTCGAGGTCGACGGCGATCCGTACCCGGCGGTCATCGACGGGCGGATCAAGTGGATCGTCGACGCCTACACGACGTCCTCGGACTACCCGTACTCGACTCCGAGTGTTCTCCAGGACGCGACGCAGGACTCGAACACCGAACTCACCGGTTCCGTCGAGGCGCTGCCGCCGGAGGAGGTCAACTACATCCGGAATTCGGTGAAGGTCACGGTCGACGCCTTCGACGGCCAGGTCGATCTCTTCGCCTGGGACGAGGAGGACCCCGTTCTGCAGACCTGGATGAAGATCTTCCCGGACCTCTTCACCCCGGTGTCCGAGATGAGCGGTGAGCTCATGAGCCACGTGCGGTACCCCGAGGACCTCTTCAAGGTGCAGCGCACGCTCCTCACCCGGTACCACGTGAGCGACGCGAATGCGTTCTACACGGGCCAGGACTTCTGGACGACCCCGGCGGACCCGACGACCTCGGGCGAGCAGTCGTTCATGCAGCCGCCGTACTACCTCACGCTGCGGATGCCCGGTCAGGACACCTCGGCGTTCTCGCTCACCTCGTCGTTCATCCCGCGGCCGTCGAACGGGCAGACGCGCAACAACCTCACCGGTTTCCTCGCGGCGAACGCGGACGCCGGCACCGAGGACGGCGTGCCGCACGACGACTACGGCAAGCTGCGACTGCTGCAGCTGCCGCGCAACACGACGTTCCCCGGCCCCGGTCAGGCGCAGAACAACTTCAACACCGAACCGGACATCCAACAGAGCCTCAACCTGCTGCGCCAGGGCGAGTCCCAGGTGGAGAACGGCAACCTCCTCACCCTGCCGGTCGCCGGTGGTCTGCTCTACGTGCAGCCCGTGTACGTCCGCTCCGCGGGCGAGACCTCCTATCCGGTCCTGCAGCGCGTGCTCGTCGCCTTCGGCGAGCAGATCGGCTTCGCGCCGACGCTCGACGAGGCACTGAACCAGGTGTTCGGTGGTGACTCCGGCGCGAGTGCGGGTGACGCGGGTGCTGCGGGCGCCACCGAGGAAGGTGCCTCCGGCAGTGCCGGTACCGACGACGGGACAGCAGCGGTCGACCCGACCGTGGCCGGTGCCCTCGAGGAGGCCCGGACCGCGATGGAGGACTCCGACCAGGCCCTCCGTGACGGGGACTTCGCCGCCTACGGCGAGGCCCAGAACCGGCTCCGTGCCGCGCTCGAGGAAGCGATGGAGGCCGAAGGTGCGACCACCGCGCCCACGGACGCCGCCCCCGCGACCGAGGAGCCGGCCCCGCAGGGCTGATCGTCCGCACCCGGCACCGTCGGTCTTCCGACCCGGTGCCGTCGGCGGGCGGTTCGCCGAGGCGCCGCACAGGATCACCTGTGCGGCGCCTCGCGCGTTTCCGGCGGGTCGGAGCCGACGACGGGATTCGGTGCCCCGCTCGCGCGGCGAGACCCGTGTGCGGTGCGTGGGGCCCGGGCCGGTGGGGTCGTGCGGCCGCAGGCTCGTGACCTGCGGGGATGTCGCACAGATCACGTCCTCGTCATTGGACGGTCACCTGGTGGTCATGTAGTGTTGTATCCGTTGACGCGGGGTGGAGCAGTTCGGTAGCTCGCCGGGCTCATAACCCGGAGGTCGTAGGTTCAAATCCTGCCCCCGCCACGAAATGAAGGGTCCCGATCGAGAAATCGACCGGGACCCTTCGCCATTCCTGGAGCGATCCCGGGCTACAGCAGGAACCCGCGTCGTCCCGGTGAGGGCTAAAGGCCGAAATGTGTGGACAGTCCGGGGTGTGTCACCGTCGTCGTCCGCCCCAGCCTCGTCGGCTCCCGTGACCCGTCTTCCCGACCGGATTCCGCATCGTTCCCCCTGTGGGCGTCGGTGGAGGGAATCAGCTGCGCACTTTCGCACGATTCCCCCGTCAGCTGCGCACTCTGGCACGGTTTCAGGCGGCTGGGTCGTGCCGGATCGCACACGTAACTGCGGGATGGTGCGCGGGGCAGCCCGGTCCGGCCTGTCTTCGGGGTCCTCGTCCCTGCATGAGCCGGGCCGCGCAGCGAGATCGCGGTCGGCTGCGACTGTACGGTTCGGATCGCGATTGACTGCTCGATCTCGCGGTATCCCCACCATCGATCGCGATGCGACCAGCGGCAACCGCGCCCGATTGCGACCTGAGGTGGTCGAAGCAGCGTCGAGCAGTCGACGCCGCTGCCGTGGTGCTCGGTCGGGCTCGGTGTGTACCTCGTCGGAACCACGGGGGTTCCGGCGGTGCGAGGGGCTGCTTCCGGCGCGGCGGCACGTCCCTCTTGGCGGGGCTGATGTCGAGGATCTGGTATCGAACATGCTGACAGGGCATGTTCAGGCGAGTTTTGCCCTGCGAGCCACTGGGCAAGAGGCCAATCCCGTACACACATTTTGAGCATTCACCCCCGTTTCCCCTACGTCGTTGCCGGGCCTTCACGTGCCTCGATCCGAACCTCGATCTGGGTTGTTCAGCCCGGGTGTGTCACCGGTTTCGAGCGACGACCCCTCCTCCGTGATCCCTCTACCGGTTCCGGTTCTCTGTCCCCCTGCCGGTTCCGGTCCTCGCCGAGATCGCGATTCTCTGCTGGTGTGGCGTTCGGATCGCGATCGAATGTGCGATCTCGCCGAAACCCAGCAACCAATTGCGACTTGAAGGTCGTCGACCGCAGCCGATCGCGCACTGAAAGCGGATCATCGTAGGCGATCGCGCACTCGATGACCCGTTCCCGGGGGCGGTTGCCGCAGTCGGCGTCAGTGGGGGACCGATACTCGGCAGGGAGACCGTTCTTCGGCACAGGCACCGGGAATCGGCATGCCCGAGGACGGTCTCCGGGATCAATACCGGTCCCTCGCGCCGACTGGGGAAGGTGGGACGACTGAGATGTCCCTCGGAGACGACCGGGACATTTGTGGCGACAAGGCCACATCGAAACGGCCTCGGGATGCACGGGCAGGCCGTCCTGTGCGCACGTGCCGAGTTCTTCGGCTCGTCACGTGCGATTCCTTGACCGGCCCCGCGGCGGGCGCAAAAGTGGGAAGGGGAGTGCATGTGCTCCCATCCGCCATTTTCTGTGAGAGAGCTGTGAACCCGTCTCACCCGCTTGCGCCTCACTCAAACGTTCAACTAACGTCTCTCATGTAGTTAAAACCTGAACAATCAACGCGGCCGGGTCACCCGGCCGGTACGCGGCCCTCCGGGTCACGACACGAGGAGAGAACCATGACTGCACTTCCCACCGCACTCACCGCCGGCACCTGGAACATCGACGCCCTCCACTCGGAGTTCGGCTTCGTCGCGCGCCACGCAGGCGTCTCCAAGGTCAAGGGCAAGTTCACCGAGATCTCGGGCGCCCTCGAGGTCGGCGAGTCGCTCGAGGACACGAAGGTCGTCGCCAAGGCGGTCGCCTCGTCGATCACGACCGGTAACGAGCAGCGCGACGGCCACCTCCAGTCGGGTGATTTCTTCCTCGCCGAGGAGCACCCGGAGGTCGTCTTCGAGTCCATCGCCTTCGAGAACTGGGACGACGACGAGTTCACGCTCCGCGGCACCCTCACGATGCGCGGTGTCTCCAAGGAGGTCGCCTTCGACGCCGAGTTCAACGGTGTCGCCACCGGCCCCGACGGCAGCCTCATGGCCGGCTTCTCCGCCGAGACCACGATCAACCGCAAGGACTTCGGCATGACCTTCCACGCCGTCCTCGGCGGTGGCGAGCTCCTCGTGTCCGACAAGGTCAAGCTCCACATCGAGATCGAGGCCATCAAGGCCGACTGATCGTCCGGCCGGGTCGGCTCCACCTACCGCGGTCGCCACGGAGCGCGGAGCGGACGACCCACGGCGGACGGCCCCGGATCCTCCCGTACAGGAGGATCCGGGGCCGTCCGCGTGTGCGGAGAGCTGTCGCCGTGGCCGCACGCCTCGGGCAGGCTCAGTCGGTTGCGTCTCCGGCGAGGGACCGACCGAACCTGCGGATCGCCGCCGCCGCGCGTTCGACGTCCTCGGGGGCCTTGCAGAACGAGTACCGGATCGTCGAGGCGTAGTGCGCGGCCGCGGGGGATCCCGTCCGGCACAGTCCGGACACGGGGATGCCGGTGAAGCCGTACTCCGCGGTGAGGTGCGCATTGAGCGCGAAGGCGTCCGGTCCCGCTCCGTCCCGGCCCGGCCCACCGTGCTCCACAGCCGGCCCGGGCACCTCGGCGAAATCGACGAGGGCGAAGTACCCTGCACCGGGCCGATGGATCCGCGCTCCGGGCACTTCCGCGAGTGCGTCGAGCAGGACATCACGACGCGCTGCGAGGGAATCCCGGTTCTGTGCGCCGAAGTCGGTGTGTGCGGTGAGCGCCCGGGCGATAGCCGGTTGGAACGGGCCGCTGCCGACGAAGGTGAGGAACTGCTTGACCGCCTGGATCGCCTCCCGGACCTCGGGAGCGGCGATGCACCACCCGACCTTCCACCCGGTGGTGTTGAACGTCTTCCCTGCGGACGACACCGTGACGATCCGGCCCGGATCGTCGACGAGCGCCGCGAGCGAGAGATGCTCCCGGCCGTCGAACACGAGGTACTCGTACACCTCGTCCGTGACGATCCAGGCGTCCGTGGAGACGGCGCCGGCGTGGATCCGCAGGAGATCCTCGCGCCCGAGCACCATGCCGGTCGGGTTGTGCGGGGAGTTCACGATCATGAGATCCACCCCTGCCGCGATCCGGGCGTCGAACACGTCCCAGTCGGGAGCGAAGCCCTCGGGCGTCGGCAGGACGGGAACCGTGACGATCTCCGCGCCGGCCGCCGCGACGGCGGCGGCATAGCCGTCGTAGAACGGTTCGAACAACAGCGCGGTGCCCCCGCGGGGCAGGAGGGCCAGGACCGCGGCCGTGAGGGCCTCCGTGGCGCCGACCGTGACGAGCACCTGCTCGGGCGTCACGTGATGCCCGTGCTCCTTCGCCCGCTGGGTGACGACGGCTTCGCGCAGCGCGGGGAGCCCCTGCGCGGGAGGGTACTGATTCATCCCGGAGCGCATCGCCTCGGCGGCCGCCTCGACGAGGAATCCCGGGGTGTCCGTGCCGGGTGCGCCCTGCCCGAGGTTCACGGCGCCGTGCGTCGCGGCGAGGGCGGTCATCTGACCGAAGATCGTCTCCCCGACGGTGCCGTCGGCGGCGACGAGGCCCGCGGCGTCCGCCATGGCGTGCCACAACGGTGCACGGAGGACGTCCGGGTGCCCGCCCGCCGAGGGGGTGGTTCCGGCGGTACCGGGGGAGCGGGGATCGAGGGGAGCGGAGGGGATCATCTACATGTACTCCAGAACGGTGGGGTGCAGGTGGGAATTCGTGGCGACGGCATGGGCGCCGAAGGGGCCGGGGACCCCGTCGAGGTCGGTGAAGGTGCCACCGGCCTCGCGGACGATCGGGACGAGCGCGGCCATGTCGTAGAGCGCGAGTTCGGGTTCGCACGCCACGTCCACGGTGCCCTCGGCCACGAGCATGTACGACCAGAAATCGCCGTACGCGCGGGTGCGCCAGACCGCGTCGGTGAGCTCGAGGAAGCGTTCGCGGGTGCCGCGTTCACGCCAGCCGCTGAGCGAGGAGAACGACAGGGAGGCATCACCGAGGGCCCGGACGGCGGAGGTGCGGAGCCGTTCCGGCACCGGGTCCGCCGCCCGGCCCTCCTGTTCCGCAGTGGCCCCGCCGAGGCGCCCCGCGGTCACGACCCGCCAGGCGCCCCGGCCCGTGGCGGCGTACCACCGGCGCCCGAGCGCCGGGGCGCTCACGACGCCGACGAGCGGCTCCTCGCCGTCGTAGAGCGCGATGAGGGTCGCGTACACGGGCACGCCGCGGACGAAGTTCTTCGTCCCGTCGATGGGGTCGACGATCCACCGACGGCCGGTCTGCGTCCCGCGGGTGCCGAACTCCTCGCCGAGGAAGCCGTCGTCGGGGCGGGCGGACGCGAGCAGTCCCGAGAGCATCTCCTCGACGGCGCGGTCGATGTCGGTGACGGGGGTGAGGTCGGGTTTGGACTCGACCGCGAAATCGTGGGCGGCGAACGCGGGGAGGGTGAGGGCGTCCGCGCGATCGGCGAGGGCGAGGGCGAGGGCGAGGTCGTCGAGCACCGCGAGTCGGACGTCCTCGGTGGGGGCCGCCCCGCGGGTCGGCCCGCCGGAGGACGGCGTGCCGGGGGCGGGTGACGGAGAGGAAGTGGTCATGGCTCCCCAGCCTAGTCGCGCGGCGGATGGCGGCGGCGCGGTTCCGTCATCCGACCGTCACGGTGTCGGGAGGAACCCGGCACCATGACGCGGGCCGTTGCTCGCCGGCCGGCGCGCGACTGCCTACTGTGCGTGCGGGTCCGCCGCCGCGAGGTTCCCGAGGAGCCGGCGGAGGGAGGCGAGGCGGGCGGGCCCGGCATCCCCTGCGCGGCCGGCGACCACCCAGGCGTCGAGCGCGCAGCCGGGGGAGTCGGCAAGGTGCGTGCAGCCCTTGGGACAGTCGGCGGTCGCGGGCACGAGGTCCTCGAACGCGGAGACCACGTTCTCCACCGCGACGTGGGCGAGACCGAAACTGCGCACGCCGGGCGTGTCGATGACCCAGCCCCCGTCCGGCAGCGGCAGGCAGATCGCGGAGGAGGACGTGTGCCGTCCCCGGCCCGTGACGTCGTTGACCGCGCCGGTCGCCCGATCGGCGTGCGGCACGAGGGCGTTCATGAGCGTCGACTTCCCGACCCCGGAGTGCCCGAGCAGGACACTCATGGCGCCGGTGAGACGTGCCTCGAGTGGGGCGACCCGCGGGGCCCCGGTCGCGTCGAAACCGCAGGGGACGATCTCCACCCCGGTGCCCTCGAAACGTTCGGTGATCGCGTCGATCCCCGCGATGTCGAGCTTCGTCACCGCGAGCAGTGGAGTGACTCCGGCGTCGAAGGCGGCGGTGAGGGCCCGATCGATGAGCCCCCAGGACGGTTCGGGGTCCGCGGTCGCGGTGACGACGACGAGCTGATCGGCGTTCGCGACGATGACGCGTTCGGTCGGATCCGTGTCGTCGGCACTCCGACGCAGGACCGTCGCCCGCGGCACGATCCCGACGATCCGGGCGAGTGTGCCCTCGGCGCCCGAGGTGTCCCCGACGACCAGCACCCGGTCGCCCGGGACGATCGCACGGCGACGCAGGGCCGAGGCCCGGACGCACGTGACGATGGGGAGGTCGCCGGCGACGGCCGACCCGAGTTCCTCGCCCATGACGACGCGGTACCGGCCACGGTCGACCTGGACGACCATGCCCTCCCGGGAGTCCTCGAAGGACGGACGGTCCTTCGTGCGTGGACGGGAGCCCTTCTTGTTCGCCCGCGGTCGGTAGTCGTCCTCGGTGAAATGCGCGTACCGGGAACTCACGCGGTGCCGCCCAGGAAGTCCTCGGTCCACAGGGAGCGGAAGGTCGGCATGGTCTTCGCGACGGTGCCCGGATCGAGGATCTCGACGCCGGGGACACGGAGCCCGAGGACGGCACCTGCCATCACCATGCGGTGGTCGTGGTACGTCTCCCAGGCGTTCCCCGTGGTCGCGGGGGAGTGGATCGCGAGGGAGTCCTCGAACTCGTCGACGGTGGCACCGAGCCCGCGGAGCTCGCGGGTGAGCGCGTCGAGCCGGTCGGTCTCGTGACCGCGGAGGTGGCCGATCCCGCGGAGGTACGAGGACCCCTCGGTGCAGGCGGCGACCGCGGCGACGACGGGCGTGAGTTCCCCGACCGCGCCGAGGTCGAGGTCGACCGCACGCAGGTGGTCCGGTCCGGTGACCGTGAGCCCGGTCTGGTCGAGAACGGCGCGTGCACCGAACGCCTCGGCGATGTCCCGGAACGCGTCACCCGCCTGGGTCGTGTGCAGTGGCCAGTGCGGGATGTGCACGGTACCGCCGGTCACGAGTGCACCGGCGACGAAGGTGGCGGCGTTCGAGAGATCGGGTTCGACGACGACGTCGAGTCCACGGGGGCGACCGGGATCGACGATCCAGTGCCCGGGATCGGGCTCGGAGACGTGGACGCCGGCGTCCGCGAGGACCTCGAGCGTCATGTCGATGTGCGGTCGTGAGGGCAGCGCCGCCCCCGTATGGGTGAGGTCGAGCCCGAGGTCGAAGGCACCGGCCGCGAGCAGCAGTCCGGAGACGAACTGGCTCGAGGCCGAGGCGTCGATCTCGAGGTGTCCACCGCGCACCCCGCCGGGAGCCCGGAGGTCGAAGGGCAAGGACGTCGCGTCCGGGGCGATCTCGACGCCGAGCGCCCGGAGTGCGTCGAGCACCGTCGTCATCGGACGGACGTACGCCTCCGGGTCGCCGTCGAACCGCACCGTCCGGCCCGTCACCGCGGCGACCGGCGGGACGAACCGCATGACGGTCCCGGCGAGCCCGCAGTCGACGGTGAGAGGCGCCGCGGGAACGGAGGCATCCTCCCGGGTGTCGGTGGCCCCGGCGTCGTCTCCCTCGGCGGTGCCCAGCGGAGTCACGAGGAACCGTTCGGGGTCCGAGTCGTCGATCCACGCGCCGAGCGCTCGGAGGGCATTCACCATGAGGGTCGTGTCCCGGGACACGAGGGGATTGCGGACGACCGAGGGTTCGCTCGCGAGGGCGGCGAGGACGAGGTACCGGTTCGTGAGCGACTTCGACCCGGGGACGAGGACCGTCGACCGGAGGGGCTCCCGGGACACCGGGGCGGACCAGGGAGCAGGGGTGGGTGCGGCGGGATCGGGCATTACTTCGAGGCGAGTCCCTCGACGGACTTCACGCCGCTCTCGAGAGCACCGGTGGCCTTGGCCTGGACCCGGTCGAGCTCGCGACGGAACTCCTTGGAGGCCTGCTCGAGGCGCCATGCGAGGCCGGGGCGACCGTCGGTGTCGACGGAGGCGAGGAGCGCGCCGCCGAGGAGCGAGGTCTTCGTCGCGAGGGAGAGCCCGGAGGACGTCTCCTTCGACAACTGCTCACCGACGACATCGATGAGGTACGTGCCGACGAGGACGGAGGCGGAGAACCGGGGGAACCGGCCGATCGCGAGGAGGGCACCGGCGGTGACCTGCGCGACGCCCGTGGCACGCGCGACGGTGGTCGCATCGAGGGGCAGGTCCACCTTCTTCCTCGCGAGGGCGACGAGGGGCGAGAGGGAGGCGGCTGCGACCTCCGGCTTGCGGATCCGGGTCACCCCGTTCCCGATGTAGGCGGAGGCGAGCATGGGGCGGGCGAGCAGGCGGACCAGTGACATCGACGCGTTCCCTTCCGTGAGGACGGCGGTACACGGAGGACCGTGCACGGACGTGAGACGAGTGGGCCCCGAGAGGACCCGTGGGTGTTCCCCGCCAGCATAGTCGCCCGCGCCCGCGTCGCCACGGACCGGAATGAGATCGGGCGGTGCGATGTTGGAAGGGGCATGACGCCTGTTCTCGATCGTCCCCTCGCCCCGCCTCCCACCGTGCCCCGGACCGTGCTTCGGACCGGTCACCCGACCGCGCACCCGGGCGCCCCCGACCGCGTAGACTTCCGGGCAATGAATGGATCATCGTCCCCCACACAGCCGGACCGGTCGCGTCCGGACACGGCACCTCCGGACACGGAGGAGAACGCCCCGGCCGGTCCTCCGGTCGACCTCGCCACGGAGACCCCGACGGAACGTTCCCAGCGGTTCGAGGCGGAGGCCCTCGAGTACGTGAACCAGCTGTACGGCGCGGCGCTGCGGATGACGCGCAACCCGGCCGACGCCGAGGATCTCGTGCAGGAGGCCTATGCCAAGGCCTATGCGGCCTTCCACCAGTACACCCCGGGCACGAACCTCAAGGCGTGGCTGTACCGCATCCTCACGAACACCTTCATCAACTCGTACCGGAAGAAGCAGCGGCAGCCGCTCGAGTCCAGCGGCGAGGACATCGAGGACTGGCAGATCGCGCGCGCCGCGAGCCACACCTCCTCGGAGGGTCGTTCGGCCGAACTCGAGGCGCTCGACCACCTGCCGGACAGCGACGTGAAGGACGCGCTCTCACGGCTGCCCGCGGACTTCCGGATGGTCGTCTACTACGCGGACGTCGAGGGGCTGCCGTACAAGGAGATCGCGGAGATCATGGACACCCCGATCGGTACCGTGATGTCCCGTCTCCACCGCGCCCGCCGGCAGTTGCGCGACATGCTCACGGACTACGCGGCCGAACGCGGTTTCGGCACGCAGGACACGCAGCGCCGGAGGCAGGACGCGGCACAGGACGTGGTACAGGGGAAGGCATCCCGGGGCCGGGCGCAGGGCACGGGGTCGGAGAACACGGAGGGAACCCGATGACGAACTACACGACGGGCGAGGGACGGTCGTTCGAGGAGTACCTCCGGAAGGACCCGCGCCGGACGAGCATCATGCGGATCCAGCACTACGTCGACGGGGAGCTCTCCGGTGGCGAGGTCACCGTCCTCGAGCAGCACATCGTCGAGTGCACGGACTGTGAGGAGGAGGTCCGGATGGAGATCCTCGTCAAGCGGCTCGTCCACCGGTCCTGTGCGGGCGAGACCGCGCCGCAGGGACTGCGGGAGAAGGTCGCCGCGCGCCTCGGCCGGGGAACGTTCGGCCAGGGGCCGAAGCCCTTCTGAACCTCAGGGCGCATCGCAGGACACGAAGCACCGAGGGCCGGTACTCACAGGATGTCGTGACATCCGATGGGTACCGGCCCTCGCTGTTCCCGGCGGGCTGTCCGCCGGGGCTCACTCAGGGGTGAGAACGACTCATGCGTTGGGACGCTTGCCGTGGTTCGCGCCACCGCGCTTGCGGTCGCGACGCTTGCGTGCGCGCTTGCTCATCGCATCTCCTTCTGTCTTCGGACCAGACAATTCTTCCACATCGGGCAGGCCGGGCAAAACGGCCGCGGCCGCCGGGGCGCCTCGGGTTCCTCCACCGGACGGAGGGCGGCACGCCGCACGAACGGCGAGGCGCCGCCCACCGGGACGGTGACCGGCGCCTCGGCGACGGATCAGGCTCCGGTGGTCCCGGAGTCGAGAGGGTCGGCCACACCGAGCCAGTCGAACCACCCCCGGTTGAGCACGAGCCACGCGAGCAGCCCGTAACCCTCCTGGCCGGGGAGTCCGTCCTCGGTGAGCGCGAGTTCGCGCTGCCAGACCGGATGGTCGACGAGAGGGGTGAAGGTGTCGACGTACGTGATGCCGCGGCGCACCGCGACGTCGGAGAAACTGTTCGACAGCTCGTGGATCCGTTCGTTGACCTCGGTGCCGCGGGCCGGGGGAGGTCCGACGACGAAGGTGCCGACCTCCTTGGACAGGGCGTCGTCGAGGATGTTCGCGAGGTTGAGTCGCGAGCGCGCGATGGACAGGCCGGACACGACGTCGGAGGCCGACGGTGCGAGCACGAGGCGGTTGACCCCGTCGACCGAGAACCGGCGTTCGGCCTCGGTCATGCATCGATCGTGCAGGGCGGCGGAGTCCTCACCGGGCACGCCGAGGGCGTGGAAGCGGGCGGACGGCAGGACGGCGGTGGTGCGCAGGGCGACCCGACCGACCCAACCGAGGCCGCGGCCGTCGCCGTGGCCGGAGACGAGGTCGCCTCCGGCCACGACGATCGCGGTGCGCGCGCGGGCACTCACCGGGCGAAGACCCGCGCGACGAGATCCGACTGCTCGGCGTCGTGCACCTTCTTGAGGCCGGTGGCCGGCGAGGCGGACGCGGCGCGGGAGACGACCCGCACCTCACGGTCCCCGAGCAGCGGCACGAGGCCCAGCGCCATGAACGGCCAGGCGCCCTGGTTCTCCGGCTCCTCCTGGGCCCACACGACCTCGACGTCCGCGCCGTAGGCCCCGAGGACCTCGGCGATGCGGGCCTCGTCGAGCGGGTAGAGCTGCTCGACGCGCACGAGTGCGGTCCTCGTGTCGCCCGACTTGTCGCGGGCGGCCTTGAGATCCCAGTAGAGCTTGCCGGAGACGAGCACGATCCGGTCGACCTGTGCGGCGTCGACCGACGGATCGGCGATGACGGTCTCGAAGGAACCGTTCGTGAACTGCTCGACCGAGGTCGCCGCCGTCTTGAGACGCAGCATCGACTTCGGGGTGAAGACGACGAGCGGGCGCTTGTGCTCGGTGTGCGCGTGCCGACGGAGGAGGTGGAAGTGCGAAGCGCCGTCCGAGGGGTACGCGACCGTCATGTTGTTCTCCGCGCACAGCTGGAGGAACCGTTCGATGCGGGCCGAGGAGTGGTCCGGGCCCTGTCCCTCGAAACCGTGCGGGAGGAGCATGACGACGCCGGAGCGCTGGGCCCACTTCATCTCCGAGGCCGCGATGAACTCGTCGATGACGGACTGGGCACCCTGGGCGAAGTCACCGAACTGGGCCTCCCAGAGGACGAGGGCGTCCTTGCGCTCGACGGAGTAGCCGTACTCGAAGCCGAGTGCCGCGTACTCCGAGAGCAGCGAGTCGTAGACCCAGAACTTCGCCTGGTCGTCCGTGAGGTTCGCGAGCGGGGTCCACTCGTTGCCGTTCTCGTGGTCGACGAGGACCGAGTGGCGCTGGGTGAAGGTACCGCGGCGCGAGTCCTGGCCGGCGAGGCGGACCGGGATGCCCTCCATGAGGAGCGAACCGAAGGCGAGGAGCTCCGCGAAGCCCCAGTCGATGCCGCCGGAGCGGGACATCTCCTGGCGCTTCTCGAGGAGGCTCCGCAGCTTCTTGTGCACCGTGAAGTCCTCGGGGATCTCCACGTGGGCGTCGCCGATGCGGGAGATGACCTCGGCGGAGACCGCGGTGGGCGCATCGGTGACCTCGGGCAGGCCGACGGGGCGCTGGTCGGGGCGGGCGAACCCGGAGTCGCCGGTGGCCGCGGAGTTCTCGGCCTCCTTCGTCTCCGCGAATGCGGCCTCGAGCTTCGACTGGAAGTCCTTGAGGGCGTCCTGGGCCTCGGCCTCGCTGATGCACTTCCGGCCCACGAGGGACTCGGTGTACAGCTTGCGCACCGAGTTCTTCTCGTCGATGAGCGAGTACATGACCGGCTGCGTCATCGACGGGTCGTCGCCCTCGTTGTGGCCGCGGCGGCGGTAGCACACGAGGTCGATGACGATGTCGCGGTTGAACTCCTGGCGGTACTCGAAGGCGAGCTCGGCGGCCCGGTAGACGGCCTCCGGGTCGTCGCCGTTCACGTGGAGGATCGGGGCGCTGATCGTCTTCGCGACATCGGTGCTGTAGTACGAGGACCGTGCCGAGGCCGGGGGAGTGGTGAACCCGACCTGGTTGTTGATGACGACGTGGACGGTGCCGCCGGTGCGGTAACCGCGCAGCTCCGAGAGATTGAGCGTTTCCGCGACGACACCCTGACCGGCGAACGCCGCATCACCGTGCACGAGCACCGGCAGGACCGAGAAGCCGTTCTCGCCGGCGTCGATGACGTCCTGCTTGGCCCGGGTGATGCCCTCGAGGACCGGGTTGACGGTCTCGAGGTGGCTCGGGTTCGCCGCGACGTAGACCTTCGTCGTGTTGCCCGATGCCGAGGTGAACGAGCCCTCGGTGCCGAGGTGGTACTTCACGTCGCCCGATCCCTGGAAGGAGTCGGGGGCGATGACACCGTCGAACTCGCGGAACACCTGTGCGTAGGACTTGCCGGCGATGTTCGTGAGGACATTGAGGCGGCCGCGGTGGGCCATGCCGATCGTCACCTCGTCCATTCCGGCGTCGGCAGCGCGACCGAGCACGGTGTCGAGGAGCACGATCGCGGACTCGCCGCCCTCGAGCGAGAAGCGCTTCTGGCCGACGTACTTCGTCTGCAGGAAGGTCTCGAACGCCTCGGCGGCGTTGAGGCGACCGAGGATGTGGCCCTGCTCCTCACGGGTGAGGTCCGCGTGCGGGACCTCGAGCTTCTGCTGGAACCAGCGGCGCTGTGCGGGGTCCGCGATGTGCATGTACTCGATGCCGGTGGTGCGGCAGTACGAGTCGCGCAGCAGACCGAGGATGTTCCGGAGCGTGTTCGTCGGGCGGCCGCCGAACCCACCGGTGGGGAACTCCCGTTCGAGGTCCCAGAGGGTGAGTCCGTGCTGGTTGATGTCGAGGTCGGCGTGGGTGCGCTGACGGTAGACGAGCGGGTCGATGTTCGCCATGAGGTGTCCGCGATTGCGGTAGGCCTCGATGAGCTCGATGACGCGCGCGGTCTTATTGACGTCGTCCTGGTCGTTGGCGTCGACGTCGGGGACCCAGCGGACCGGTTCGTACGGCAGGCGCAGCGATTCGAAGACCTCGTCGTAGAAACCGTCCTTGCCGAGGAGGTACTCGTGGACGAGCTTGAGGAACTCGCCGGAGCCCGCGCCCTGGATGACCCGGTGGTCGTAGGTGGAGGTGAGGGTGAGAACCTTCGAGACCGCGAGGCGGTTGATGGTCTCCTGGCTGGCACCCTGGAACTCTGCCGGGTAGTCGAGCGCGCCGACGCCGATGATGGCGCCCTGGCCCTTCGTGAGGCGCGGGACCGAGTGCACGGTGCCGATGCCGCCGGGGTTCGTGAGGGACACGGTCGTGCCCGCGAAGTCGGCGGCGGTGAGCTTGCCGTCGCGGCCACGGGCGACCAGGTCGTCGTACGCGTCGACGAACTGCTTGAAGGAGAGGGTCTCCGCCTTCTTCACGTTCGGGACGAGGAGCGCACGGGAGCCGTCCGGCTTGGGGACGTCGATCGCGAGGCCGAAGTTCACGTGGCCCGGCTGGACCATGACGGGCTTGCCGTCACGGATGTCGTAGTAGACGTTCTGGCTCGGGAAGTTCTTGAGCGCCCGGATCACGGCGAAGCCGATGAGGTGCGTGAACGAGACCTTGCCACCACGGGTGCGCTTGAGGTGCGAGTTGATGACGATGCGGTTGTCGATGAGCGCCTTCGCGGGAAGCGCACGGACCGAGGTCGCGGTGGGGACGGTGAGGGACTCGTCCATGTTGGTGGCGAGGAGCTTCGCGGGACCGCGCAGCTTCACGATGGTGTCCTCCGCCTCGGCGGTGTCCGCGGGAGCCGGTGCGGCGGTGTTGCCGACCTTCTTCGACGCAGCGGACTTCGACTCAGCCTTCGGGGTCTCGGACTCGTTGACCGAGGGCTTCACGCCCTTCTGGGCCTGTGCGGCCGGCTGCGCGGGAGCGGCCTTCGGCGCCGCTGCGGGTGCAGCCTGCGCGGAGGGAGCAGCAGCGGAGTCGCCGACCTCGAGCTTCCGGAAGTACGGCACCCAGGCCGGATCCACGGAGTTCTTGTCGGCCTTGTACTGCTCGTACATTTCCTCAACCAGCCACTCGTTCGACCCGAGGTCCTCGGCGGCAGGGTTGGGTGTATTCACGGACACGGGGGAATTCGCCCTCTTTCCAATGATCGGAGCCACAGACGTCAGGGGCCAGCCTAATACTTCGCAGCCGGGTGGTTCACCGTCGGCGTGCCTGCCGGGGATGAAAAGGGTGTGCCAGAGTGTTGTGCGCGCGGAACCACGCCCGCAGGCCGCCAGACGCAAGGAGTCCGACATGCAGTTCGTCACCGAGATCCCGCCGCAGGACCTCACCTATTCCGATGTGTTCCTCGTTCCCGGCCGGTCCGCGGTGACCTCCCGGTTCGACGTCGACCTCGCGAGCGCCGACGGGACGGGCACGACGATCCCGATCGTCGCGGCGAACATGACCGCGGTCTCCGGCCGGAGGATGGCCGAGACCATGGCCCGACGGGGCGGCCTGGCGGTACTGCCCCAGGACATCCCGATGGCCGTCGCCCGGGAGACGATCGCGTGGGTGAAGGACCGCCACCCCGTCTACGAGACACCCGTGAAGGTCACCCCCGACGACACCGTCCTCGAGGCGCTCCACCTCCTGCCCAAACGCGCGCACGGTCATGCGGTCGTCGTCGACGGGGACGGGCGTGTCGTCGGCACCGTGTCCCGCGCGGACCTCGAGGGGGTCGACCGGTTCAGCTCGGTACGGGATGTGATGGAACCGGTCGAACACCTCGTCACGGCCTCGGCCCTCGACCGTCCCGATCGGCCCGGACTCGCCGAGGTGTACGAACGTCTCGCCGCGACGCGCCGGCGTTTCGTCCCGGTCGTCGACGACTCCGGCGTGCTCGCCGGGGCCCTCACCGATGCCTCGGTGCTCCGGTCCTCGATCTATTCTCCGGCTCTCGACGACTCCGGTCGGTTGCGGATCGCCGCGGCGATCGGGGTGAACGGGGCTGCGGTGGACCGGGCGGCCGAGCTCGTCGCGGCCGGGGCGGACGTGCTCGTCGTCGACACCGCGCACGGCCACCAGGAGAAGATGCTCGAGACCCTCCGCGGGGTGAAGGCCCTCGGCCTGCAGGTCCCGGTGGTCGCAGGCAATGTCGTCACCGCCGCGGGTGTCCACGACCTCGTGGAGGCCGGCGCCGACATCGTCAAGGTCGGAGTCGGGCCCGGCGCGATGTGCACGACCCGCATGATGACGGGTGTCGGTCGTCCCCAGTTCTCCGCCGTCATGGAGTGCGTCGAGGCGGCACGCGAACTCGGGACCCACGTGTGGGCCGACGGGGGAGTGCGCCATCCGCGCGACGTCGCTCTCGCCCTCGCCGCCGGCGCGTCGCAGGTGATGATCGGCTCGTGGTTCGCCGGGACCTACGAGAGCCCCGGGGACCTCATGGTCGACTCCGACGGGCGGCAGTACAAGGAGAGCTTCGGCATGGCCTCGGCCCGGGCGGTCGCCGCGCGCACCCGCACCGACTCCGCGTTCGAGCGCGCACGCAAGGGGCTGTTCGAGGAGGGCATCAGCTCGGGCCGGATGTTCCTCGACCCGGACCGACCGGGAGTCGAGGACCTCCTCGACTCCATCACCTCGGGGGTCCGGTCCTCGTGCACCTATGCGGGCGCCCGGAACCTCCGGGAGTTCCACGTCAACGCGCAGGTCGGCGTCCAGACCCCGGCGGGGTTCCAGGAGGGAATGCCGGTCGCGCGCAGCTGGTGACCGCCCCCCGTGGCGCCTCGTGGAACGACCGGGGCGCCACGATCCGCAGGTTCGGTAGGATTCCGGCATGACCAGTGACAGTCCCGGCCGGCGAAACGCCGGCCGCCCCCGAAGGTCCGTTCCCGGACCCGTCCTCCCGTGCTCCGCTTCCCCCGTCCGACGAACGGGGGAGTCGCTCTGATGGAGTGGTTGCTCCTCCTCCTCGCACTCGCACTCATCCTCGGCACCGGCGTCTTCGTCGCCGCCGAGTTCGCACTCCTCACTCTCGACAAACACACCGTCCAGGAAGCCGTTGCGCGCGGTGAACGCAGCTCCGGCACGATCCTCAAGGGTGTCACCCACCTCTCGACGCAGCTGTCGGCCGCGCAGGTGGGTATCACGATCACGACGCTCCTCACCGGTTACCTCATGGAACCGTCGCTCGGCGCGCTGCTCTCGCCCCTGCTCGCCGAGCTCGGTCTGGGAGCGGGTGGGTCGACGGCGGTGGCGCTCGTCCTCGCGCTCGTGATCTCGACCGTGCTCTCCATGGTGATCGGCGAACTCGTGCCGAAGAACCTCGCGATCTCCGCGCCGATGCTCGCCGCGAAGATCGCAGTCCCCCTCCAGTACGGATTCTCCGTCGTCTTCCGTCCGCTCATCGCCGTGCTCAACGGCACGGCGAACAAGGCTCTGCGCGCCATGGGGATCGAACCCCAGGAAGAGGGGTCCGCCGGGCGGTCGCCGGAGGAACTCACCGCGCTCGTGCGGCATTCGGCGGAGGAGGGGACGATGGAACAGGACGTCGCGGACCTCCTCACCCGGACCCTGAGCTTCTCCGAACGCACGGCCGTCGACGTCATGACTCCCCGGACCCGCATCGTCGCCGTCAAACGGGACGCGACCGCGGCGGAGATCATCGAGACCTCGCGCCGAACCGGCTTCTCCCGGTTCCCGGTCGTCGGCGAGTCCCGTGACGACATCACCGGCGTCGTCCACGTGAAGCAGGCGCTCGCGGTGCCGTTGGCCCATCGGACCGAGGCGTTCGCGGCGGGCCTCATGACCGAGGTCACCGAGATCCCGGAGACGATGGCCCTCGACCCGCTCCTCATGGCGCTGCGTGCACGGGGCATGCAGATGGCGGTCGTCGTCGACGAGTACGGCGGTACCGCGGGCGTCGTGACCCTCGAGGACGTCGTCGAGGAGCTCGTCGGTGAGGTCGTCGACGAACACGACCGGCTCCGGGTCTCCGTGCGGCGCACCCGTGACGGGTCGTGGGCGGTCCCGGGGCGCATGCGTCCGGACGAGGTCGCCCAGGTCGTCGACATCGACATCCCGGAGGACGCCGATTACGAGACCGTCGCCGGTTTCGTCCTCATGCGCCTCGGTCGTATCCCGCAGGTCGGCGATGCGGTCGACCTCGACGGCGGCAGGCTCGTCGTCGAGCGGATGCACGGGAGGCGGATCGAACGTCTGCGGCTCGTGCCGACGGCCGGGCAACGACCGGCCGTGGTGCCGGGTCGGCAGGGCGCCTCGGCCGGGTCCGGTCCGGCGTCGTCCGCGTCGACGGGAAGGAGGGAGTCGTGAGCGATTGGTTGGGCCTCGTCTGGCTCGTGTTCCTCCTCCTCTTCAATGCGTTCTTCGTCGCCTCCGAGTTCGCGATCGTCAACGCCAAGCGTTCCCAGATCGAACCCCTCGCGGAGAAGGGCAACAAGGCCGCGCGCACCGCGCTGTGGGCGATGGAGCACGTCTCCCTCATGCTCGCGATCTGCCAGCTCGGCATCACGGTGTGCTCCCTGCTCATCGGTAACGTCGCGGAGCCCGCGATCCACCACCTGCTCGAGGGTCCGCTGCACGTGCTCGGGATCCCCGCGGGGCTCTCGGGCCCGATCGCCTTCGTCATCGCGCTCGGCGTCGTCACGTACCTCCACGTCGTCGTCGGCGAGATGATCCCGAAGAACATCGCGATCGCGGTGTCCCGGCAGGCGGCGGTGCTCCTCGCCCCGCCGCTCGTGTTCCTCGCCCGCATGTTCGGGTTCGTCATCCGACCGCTCAACGGGCTCGCGAACGTCATCCTCCGGCTCATGCGGATCGAACCGAAGGACGAGGTGAATGCCGCTTATACCGTGGAGGAGGTGCAATCGATCGTCGCGGAGTCCAAACGCGAGGGGCTGCTCACCGATGACACCGGTCTGCTCAAGGGCGCACTCGAGTTCTCGGACAAGTCGATCGGTGAGGTCATGGTGCCGCGCGACGCCGTCGTGACGATCGGCGAGGGGGTGCGTCCGGTCGACATCGAGCAGCTCGTGGGGCGCACCGGGTTCTCCCGGTACGTGTACGTCGATGCGGACGGCGAGCCCGAGAGCTACCTCCACATCAAGGACGTGCTCTACTCCGACACGGTGGACGATCACGAGGCTCCGATCCCCGCGAAACGCTTCCGGTCCCTCGTGACGCTGCGGGCGGACGACGAGATCGAGGACTCGCTCCAGGAGATGCAACGGGCCGGCAACCATGTCGGCCGGGTGCTCGATTCCGCGAATCGGACCGTCGGCATCCTCTTCCTCGAGGACGTTCTCGAGGAGCTCGTCGGAGAGGTCCACGACGCGATGCAACGGACCCGGGCGGTGTGATCGGGCGGGTCGGCCGCAGAGGACGGTCCGGCTCCGGCCACCGGTGGTTACTCACCGGTTGCGGAGGCCGTCGATCCGGGAAATACTGAACAGTGAATGAATATGCGACCGGCGACGGGTCCGGGGCGTTCTGTGTGAATGTCTCGGGCTCGTCGGCGGTCGCATCATTTTTGTGAAGAAACCGTCATGGTCGTGACCCAATTTCGTGATCGGAGTCACGTCCGGCATCGTTTTACCTCCGGTTTACGCGGGCCGTGTGCCAGGATTGTGTACTGCCGTGATTTTTCCGTTATGGTGTCGTGACATAGCGATACGGATCCGCGCGACGGGTCCGCGTCCGGGACGACGAACGTTGCAGACCAGGAGTATTCGAGTGGACCAGGGCACGACCCGACCGGCATATCCGCGCCGGCGCGATCTGCGGAAGCAGGACGCGGAAGCGCAGATCATCGACCGCCAGGACCGTGAGACCCCCGCAGTTCCCACCGCTCCCGCCGCCGAGGACATCGCTGCGCCGCTCGCCACCGTGACGGCGCGCCCGACCTCGCGGGCACTGCGTCGCCGCGCGGCGAATGCGCCGCTCGCCTTCCGTGGTTCGGACGGCAGCGCGGTGCGCGAGCTCAAGCGCCGTCGCCTCGCGACCGTGTCCGGTGCCGCTTCCGTGGCAGCGGCCGGCTCCGCACTCCTCGGTGTCCTCCTGTCCGGTCACGGCACCGAGGCCCAGGCCCAGGTGACGGCGGCCGGTGCCGACCTCGGTCTCGACTCGACGACGGCGATCGCTCCCGAGGTGCTCGACGGTGCCGAGGAGATCACCGCCGCGGCGGAGCCCGCCGGGGGAGCCTCCTTCATCGGTGGCGTTCCGTCCGCGGAGGACCGTGAGGCGGAGGCGGCGTCCCGGTCCGTCACACGCACCGTCCTTCCGGGCTGCTCCGGCGAGGCGCCCGGTTCGATGTCGGGCATCACCAACGGAGAACTGCCGGAGAACTGGCTGTGCGACATCGGGATCGGTGGTCACAAGCTCCGTGCCGATGCCGCACTGTCCTTCGCGGAGATGAATGCCGCGTACAAGGCGGACACCGGCAAGGAGATGGAGATCACGGACTCCTATCGCACGATGGAGTCGCAGATCTCCGTGGCCTCGCGCAAGCCCGGTCTCGCGGCACGTCCCGGCACGTCCCTCCACGGTTGGGGAATCGCCCTCGACATGGGTGGTGGCGCCGCGACCGCAACCGGAACCCAGTACGACTGGCTCGTCGCTCACGGTGCCGAGTACGGCTGGGAGAATCCGGACTGGGCCAAGTCCTCGAAGTACGAGCCCTGGCACTGGGAGTACGTCCCGGCGCGCAAGCAGATCAGGGGCGCCTGAGCCGGCCCCACACCCTCGCGCACGTGCCGCGTGCACGAGGGTGTCGGAAAGTCTGGTACGATATTCGAGTTGTCCAGCCCGCGTAGCTCAGTGGATAGAGCGTCTGCCTCCGGAGCAGAAGGTCGTAGGTTCGAATCCTGTCGCGGGCACCGAAGGAACACGGCTCAAGGCCTCTCATCAGCGGAAACGCTGGGGGAGGCCTTCGTCGTTCCCGGAACGACGCACGCCTGCGCGGGCGGTGGGAATCAGCTGCGCACTTTCGCACGATTCCGGAATCAGCTGCGCACTTCGGCACGATTTCAGGCCGCTGGATCGTGCCGGATCGCGCACCTGATGGTGGAATGCCGTCGGAGGCGGCGCGGCTCGGTGGGTCTTCGCATTCCTCGTCCCCGCATGGGCGGGCCGTGCCTCGAGATCGCGATTCCCCGTGGCGAGCCCGTTGAGCTCGCGATTGTCTGTGCCTTCTCGCGGAAACTTCACCAGCAATCGCGACCTCGACAGCGGCAACCGCACCCGATTGCGACCTGAGGTGAGCGAAGCGGCTTCGCGCGATCGGCACCACGAGTACGACCGGCACCACGAGTACGGCCGGAACCGCAGGCGATCTTGTTCGCGCTGTCGACGGGGCTGCGTGGTGCACTCCGGGCCGGGTGCGCACTTCGATGTCCCCACGGGAGTTCCGGCGGTTCGATGGGGAGTGGCCGGTGATCCTGTACATGCATTTCGGTCTTCGACCCGCGGGTGCGAAGACGTCCCGGTCAGCGATGCAGTCGGACGCGTTCCACCATGACCGCGATGCCGACCTGCGCGGTCGAGGTGAGGCCGAACTTTCTCGACACCCGGCGCAGGTGCTCCTTCACCGAGGACACCGAGATGTACAGACGTGAGGCGATCTCGGTGGTGGCGAGGCCGGCGTGGACGAGCTCGGCGACTTCCCGCTCACGGGGCGCGAGCGCGGCGAAAGCCCGCGCGGCGCTCTCGACCTGGAGGGGTTGTGCATCACGACCCCAGGTGCGGACGAGGTGGGACGCGGCAGCGGGGGAGAGGAAGGACTCCCCGAGGGCAGCTGCGCGGACCGCGCGCACGAAGTCCTCCGGTTCGGCATCCTTGAGGAGGAATCCGGTGGCCCCGCTTGCGATCGCCCTGCGGACGTACTGCCCGTCGTCCATGCTCGTGAGCGCGACGATCTGCGGGCGACGTGGCAACGCCGCCATGTGGGCGATCGCATCGATCCCGTCCATGACCGGCATCCGGATGTCCATGAGGACGACATCGGGGAATCGGGTACGGACGATCTCGACGGCCTCCGCCCCGTTCTCCGCGGTTCCGATGACATCGATGCCCGGATCCGCAGTGAGGATCGCGGAGATGCCCGAACGGACGAACCGTTCGTCGTCGACGACGAGCACGCGGAGCGGGACCTCGACGGTGGCTCCGGTCGCGGGATCCTCATCGTGGGTGGACACGGCGGTACAGGCGTGCGCACCGGCGGGTGCGAGAGTGAGGGACGGCGCGGGGGAGGAGAGAGGAATCGACATGCCTCGCACACTAGACGCAGGCACGGACACGAACCGGACGGAGCTGCCCGAGGGCGGAGCTCACCTCCACGGGAGCGACACGTCGACGAGAAAACGTCCCTCGTGGGCCCCGGTCCACACACTCCCGCCGAGGATCGAGGCCCGCTCTGCAATACCCGCGAGGCCGGTCCCGGAGCCGTAATCCGCTTCCTCCCGGGCGCCTGCCTGCGACAGCGGATTCGAGACCCGGATCCGGATCCCGGTGTCCGGGCCACCGTCGACATAAAGATCGATCGGCGCCCCGGGAGCGTGCTTCACCGCGTTGGTGAGCGACTCCTGGACGATTCGGTGCACCGAGTTCCCGAGTGACGCACCCATGCGGGCGGAGTCGTCCACGAACACGAGGGACTGGACCGTCGTACCTGTCTGACGGATCGCGCTCACGAGAGGTCCGATGCCCCGGATCGACGAGCTCGGAGTGGATGCGCGTGCGTGCGGTGCGTCCTTTCCGCCCGCGCTGCGCAACTGGCCGAGGAGTCCACGGAGGTCGTCGAGCGAGGCACGGGCCTGTGCACGGACGACCCGCGCCGCCTCGGCGAGTTCGGGTGAGGAATCACGTGCGGTCGTCTCGAGCACACCGCTCTGGATGGAGATGACCGACAGTCGGTTCGAGAGCGCGTCGTGCACCTCGGCGGCGAGGCGCGCCCGCTCCTCCTGACCGACGAGCTCGCGGCGGAGGCCGACGGTGCGGTCCTCCGCGGCCCGCAACTCGTCCACCGCGCGGCTGCGTTCGCGCCGCGCGCGGAGGGCGAAGGCCGTGCCGATCGCCGTGGCCCACAGGACGAGCGGAGCGAGGGCCACCGTGACATCGAGTACGGGCTCGACCCCGGATCCCGCACGCGCGCCGTAGACAAAACCTGCGGCAGTGTCCTCGATGGGTTGCACGACGACCCGCACTGCGTTCTGCACGACGAGCACGCCGCTCACGGCGACCGTGGTGATCACGTGGGGACGGCTCCATCTCAGGCATGCCTGGTGGAGCCCGAGCAGGAGCAGGACCGGGTCCGCGCCGAGCACCGCGATGACACCCCCGGCGGACAGGGTGATCAACGGTCGGCGGCGCCGGGCGTAGACCGTCGTCCACAGCGCCGCGACGATCACCCACATCACCACGCCGGCGGTGTCCTGGCTCGGAGTTCCGGGCTCGATCGTCGAGGCTCCGGGAATGTTCTGGACCCACAGCACCGAGAAGAAGACCCCGTAGAACCAGAGCGCCACGTCCCAGACGACGGTGAGGACCGTCCGCACGAGGAAAACAGTGCGTCGGACGACGAGGGAGCGCCTCGGCGGCATGCCCGCGGTCTGTGGTGCCGAATGGGACGACGGAGCCGTCGTCGGCGAGGAGTGAGTGGTCACGAGTGGCACATTACGTCGGGGCACGGACGTACCCGGACGACCGATCGGACGGACGGCGGTCGACCGATCGGTCGGGGCGATCGGACCGATCGGACTGCACATACGCGTCCTACCGGGTGACACCGCGTGGCGGAACCCGGCGGGAGAGTGAAGACGTTCCCGACGCCGGTCGGGCCCGCCCCGCGATAGCGGGTGCGGGGACCATCCCCGAAGAAGGAAAAATCCCATGCAGCAGCACCCCGGCTCCCCGGTCCAGCCCGACGGATCGACCCCGCCGCCGGCTCCGTACGGATACCAGCAGGCTCCGGGCCCACAGGCCCACGGTCATCCTGCCCCCGGCGGATACCCCCCGGCCGCGCCACCGAAGAAGAAGTCGCTGTTCCGCCGGGGGTGGTTCTGGGTCCTCGCGGTGGGCGTCGTCATCGTGCTCGGGTCCTGCGCCGGAGCGCTCGGCGACGATGCGGACTCCGCGGCGGACGCCTCGGCATCGAGCGTGGCCGGCTCGGACGCCTCCTCGGACGCGGGCACTGCCGGGGACGGCGGAGTCGAGCCCGTGGCAGAGGAACCGGCGGAGGAACCGGCGGAGGCAGGACCGGTAGCGCTCGGTGACACCGGCGCGACCGGGGACTGGGACGTGACGGTAAACGGGGTGGAGACGGGTGTCGCGACGATCGGTGACGACTTCCTCTCCGAGGACGCCCAGGGGCAGTACGTGCTCGTCGACCTCGCGGTGACGAACACCGGAGACAGTGCCTCGTTGTTCATGACGAACGACGCCCAGCTGGTCGACACCGAGGGCCGCACGTACGAGGCCGACTCCTCCGCGTCCCTCTACCTCGGGGACGAAGGGGCTTCGCTCCTCGACGAGGTGAACCCGGGCAACACGCTCGAGGGTGTCGTCGCCTTCGACGTCCCCGAGGGCATCGAGCTCTCCCATCTCGAGTTCTCCGGTGGTCTGTTCGCGGAATCGGCCCGTTTCGCGCTCTCCTGATCCGGCTCTCCGGACGTGTGCTCGTCGGCCGTTCTCGGTCGGCGGGCTCACGGTGTATTCTCGCGCCGGTACGTGCCGGCGCTCGACGGTGGCGCAACCGGAGAGCGTGGAAGCCGATCTTCCCGAGGAGGACCCCGATGGACGGACTGTTCTCGCGCACCCGGACCGAGGTCGCCCCCGGCGCCGTACACGTGCCGGACTGGCTGCCGCGTGACGCGCAGAGGGACCTCGTCCGGGCCTGCCGGCGCTGGGCGACCGGTCCCATCCCGATGCGCCACCAGGTCCTTCCCGGCGGGGGAGTGATGAGCGTGAAGTCGGTGTGTCTCGGCTGGGAGTGGGACGCCTACACCTACGTCCGCGAGCTCCGCGGGGTCCCGGTCCCTCCGGTCCCGCCGGAACTCCGCGCTCTCGCGACCCGGGCCCTCGCGGAGGTCGGCTACACCCCGGACTTCGACGCCGAGATCGCCCTCGTGAACTTCTACGACGACGCGGCGCGGATGGGAATGCACCAGGACCGCGACGAGGAGTCCCGGGCGCCCGTCGTCTCGATCTCGCTCGGGGACTCCTGCCGCTTCCGCTTCGGGAACACCGAACACCGCGGGCAGCCGTACACCGATCTCACGCTCGAGAGCGGAGATCTCTTCGTGTTCGGTGGCCCCTCTCGGCTCGCCTACCACGGGGTCGTCCGTACGTTCCCGGGTACCGGCCCGACCGATATCGACCTGCCGCGCGGGCGCCTCAACATCACGATCCGGGAGAAGGGCTGAGGCAGTGTCGGGTCGGTGTGGGATCCCGCACAACCGGCCGTTTCCGGGGTCCTCCGGAAACACCCCTCCATTACAGTCCGAACGGTGACCTCACCGCTCTCCGACCGCCCGACGTATCCGCGCAGTGTCCTCGTCCTCGTGCTCATCGGGGTCGTTGCCGCCGGGTTCAACCTCCGTCCGGGGGTCACCGGACTCTCCCCGTTGCTCGACATGATGGCGGCAGATGTCCGCATCGGTGCGGTCTTCCTCTCGATCATCGGGATGCTGCCGCCGCTCGCCTACGGTGTCGTCGGGATCGTCACCCCGCGCCTCGTGCGCCGTTTCGGCTCCGTCTCCGTCCTCGCTGTCGGCACGGGACTCGTGTTCGCCGGCTCGCTCGTGCGACTCCGCCTCCCGGAGGCGACGCCGTTCCTGCTCCTCTCGGCCCTCGCTCTCGTCGGAATGGGGATCGGTAACGTCGTCATTCCGCCGATCGTCAAGGAGTTCTTCCCGCACCGGGTCGCTCTCCTGTCCACGGTGCACGTCGCGGTCCTCCAGTTCGGCACGTTCTTCCCGCCGCTCGTCGCGGTCCCCCTGGCCCTCGTCCTGCCCGGTGGCTGGCGCGGTTCCCTCGCGGTGTGGGCGGTGACGAGCGGTCTCGCACTGCTCGTGTGGGTCCTCGTCCGGCTCCGGGCCGGTGGTTCCCGGACCGGGCCCGAGGCGCCGCGCGCCCCCGGCACCCCCTCGGCCTCCGCGGATCCTTCCGGCGCACCCTCCGGCGCCTTCGGCCGGATCCTCCGATCCCCCCGGGCATGGAGCCTCATGGTCCTCACGGGCCTGAGTTCCTTCCACAACTTCATCCTCTTCACATGGCACCCGTTGCTGTTCGTCCGTGCCGGACTCTCCGAGTCGACCGCGGGGATCATGCTCGGCATCCTCTGCGTCATCCCCTTCGTCCTCGGACTCGGTCTCCCGGTGTGGGCCGCACGCATCCGCACCCCGGTCGCCCTCGTCTGGGTGTTCTGCGGGTTCACGGTCGCCGGGTACCTCGGCATGTGGTTCGCCCCGGTCGCGGCGCCGCTGCTGTGGACCGTGCTCCTCGGGCTCGGTGTGAGTACCTTTCCCCTCGCGCTCGCCCTTGTGAATCTGCGCTCGGCCCGTCCCGAGGACACCGCAGCGCTCTCGGGATTCGTCCAGGGCGCCGGGTACCTGCTCGCGGCGACCGGCCCGTTCCTCTTCGGTTTCCTCATCGACCTGGGCGGGGGAGCCCCTGCCTTCCTCCTCGCCCTCGGGGCCGTACTCGTCCAGGCGGTCGTCGCCCGGACCGCCTGTCGTCCCGGATTCATCTGAGTCGACCGCGCCCAGCGGCCCCCATGCCGGGCCCGTCGGTCCGCCCGGCCGCCGACCGTCGGGTATGCGACACCCGAGGCCGGATGGCATCCCGCGCCGGCGGTACCGCTCACCGGGTATGACGTGTGAGATGGCGCACACTCCCGTTCGTGCATGTGAGACGGTGACGCACCCGAGTCGTGTCCACGGGGTTCCTGGTAATACCCTGGGCGGGTGACTCCTGAAGAACTCAAGGCAACGATCGCCGGTGTGATCACCGCACTCAACGACTCCGACGGGCTCGGCATCGAGATCCCCGAGAACCTCGTCGTCGAGCGACCGAAGAACCGCGATCACGGTGACTGGGCGTCGAACGTCGCCCTCCAGACGGCGAAGAAGGCCGGCATGAACCCGCGGGACCTCGCGACCCGTATCGCCGAGCGCCTCGGCGCGGACGCCGGGATCGACGCGGTCGAGGTGGCGGGTCCCGGGTTCCTCAACATCCGCCTGGCGGCCGGCGCGGCCGGGCGTCTCGCCGCGGACATCGTGGCGGCGGGGGAGTCCTACGGCACCGGCGAGTCCCTCGCCGGTCACACGATCAACATGGAGTTCGTCTCCGCGAACCCCACCGGCCCACTCCACCTCGGCCACACCCGCTGGGCCGCGCTCGGTGACGCGATCGCGCGCGTCCTCGCCGCCTCGGGTGCGGACGTGACGAGCGAGTACTACATCAACGACGCCGGTTCGCAGATGGACACCTTCGCGAACTCCGTCCTCGCCCGCATGCACGGACGGGACGTGCCCGAGGGCGGGTACCCGGGCGAGTACATCGCGGACATCGCCCGGACCCTCCTCGAGCAGAGCCCCGAGCTCGCCGAGGCGGACGAGGACGCGATCCGGGAGGACGTCAGGGCCCGCGCGTACGAGATCCAGATGGCCGACATCCGCGGGACCCTCGCGGACTTCGGCGTCCACTTCGACATGTGGTTCTCCGAGAAGACCCTCCACGACTCCGGCGCACTCGAACGTGCGGTGGACCGCCTGCGCGAACAGGGCCACGTCTTCGACGAGGGTGGGGCGATCTGGCTGCGCACCACCACTTTCGGCGACGACAAGGACCGGGTCCTCATCCGCCAGGACGGCGCCCCCACGTACTTCGCCGCGGACGCCGCGTACTACCTCGACAAGAAGGACCGCGGGTTCACCGAGAAGATCTACCTCCTCGGCGCCGACCACCACGGCTACATCGGTCGCCTCAAGGCGATCGCGGCCGCCGCCGGTGACGATCCGGAGTTCAACATCGAGGTGCTCATCGGGCAGCTCATCAACGTCAACGGGGCGAAGCTCTCGAAGCGGGCCGGCAACATCATCGAGCTGCGGGACCTCATCGACTGGCTCGGTGCGGACGCCCTTCGCTACTCGCTCGCCCGCACGCCCGCGGACTCGCCGCTCACCATCGACCCCGAGGTGCTCCGCTCCGCCTCGAACGACAACCCGGTGTACTACGTGCAGTACGCACACGCCCGCTCGTGCAGCGTGCAGCGCAACGCGGCAGCCGCCGGCATCACGGCGGACGCCTTCGATCCCGCGCTGCTCGACCACGAGACCGAGTCGACCCTCCTCGCCGCCCTCGCGGACTACCCCCGTGTCGTCGCGCAGGCGGCCGAACTGCGCGAACCGCACCGGATCGCCCGGTACCTCGAGAAGCTCGCGGGCCTCTTCCACAAGTGGTACGACTCGTGCCGCGTCACCCCGCGGGCGGACGAGGAGATCACCCCGGTGCACTCCTCGCGCCTCGTCCTCGACCTCGCGACCGCGCAGGTGCTGCGCAACGGCCTCGGGCTCCTCGGCGTGAGCGCCCCGGAGCGCATGTAATGCCCGCGCATCCGGCAGGCGTCCTGCACGCCGTTCCCGCACCCGTGTGGCTGCCCCACCCGGAGGACGTGAATGCGCTCATGCAGTCCCTCTGGGCGCGGAACGTGGCGAAGGCCGATGACGGGGTCCTCACCGTCGCCGGTCACCGCATCACGGACCTCGTAGACGAGTTCGGTTCACCCGCGTTCGTCCTCGACGTCGACGATCTGCGCTCGCGCGCACGGGAGTTCGTCACCGAGTTCTCACGGGCCTTCGACCGCGTCGGTACCACCGCCCGGGCGTACTACGCGGGCAAGGCGTTCCTGTGCACCGCGGTCGCCCGCTGGGTCGCGGACGAGGGGATGGGACTCGACACCTGCTCGCTCGGCGAACTCATGGTCGCGCAGCGTGCGGGGCTCGATCCCGCGGTCGTCGGACTCCACGGGAACAACAAGTCCGACGAGGAGATCGCCTTCGCCCTCGACTGGGGGATCGGGCGGATCGTCGTCGACTCGCTCGACGAGATCCCGCGCGTCGCCGCGGCCGCCGCTGCCCGTGGCACCACCGCCCGCGTCATGCTCCGCGTGACCGTCGGCGTCGAGGCACACACCCACGACTTCATCGCGACGGCGCACGAGGACCAGAAGTTCGGTCTGTCGCTCCAGTCGGGAGCCGCCCGTGAGGCCGCGGACCGGATCGTCGCCGCGCCCGAGCTCGAGTTCCTCGGGCTGCACTCGCACATCGGTTCGCAGATCTTCGACAAGGCCGGGTTCGAGGCGGCCGCCGGTCGTGTCGTCGGTCTCCGTGCCGAGATCGAACGGGCGCACGGGATCACGCTCCCGGAGATCGACCTCGGCGGCGGTTTCGGCATCCGGTACACCTCGCAGGACACCCCGATCGCCTTCGCCGACATGGCCGACCAACTCGCCGACGTCGTCGCGAAGGCGTGCGCGGACGCCGGGTCCTCGCTGCCGGTCGTCTCCTTCGAGCCCGGCCGGGCGATCGTGGGCCCGGCGATGTTCACGGTCTACCGCGTCGGCACCGTGAAACCGGTCGACACCGGGGCAGGCATCCGGACTTATGTGTCGGTGGACGGCGGAATGAGCGACAACGTCCGAACCGCCCTCTACGATGCCGACTACTCGTGCACCCTCGCGAACCGGGGGTCCGAGGCGCCGCCCGTCGTCGTCCGGGTCGTCGGGAAGCACTGTGAGAGCGGTGACATCGTCGTGCGCGACGAGTACCTGCCGACGGACGTCACCCCGGGTGATCTCGTGGCGGTCCCGGACACCGGTGCGTACTGCCGACCGCTCGCCTCGAACTACAACCACCTGCCGCGTCCGGGCGTCCTCGCGGTCGAGGCCGAGCGGGTGGGCTGGGCCGTCCGTCCGGAGACCTACACGGATCTCTTCGCGACCGACCCGGCCTTCGCCGGGACCACCGCAGCGGACACCGACGCACACTGAGACCACTTCGCACGTTCCCCCGACGATTGGAATCCTGAACCCATGAAACCCCTCAAAGTCGCCCTGCTCGGTTGCGGAGTCGTCGGTTCGGAGGTCGCCCGCCGGATCACCGGACACGGTGATGATCTCGCCGCCCGGATCGGCGCCCCGCTCGAACTCTCGGCCGTCGTCGTCCGGGACACCGCGAAGGACCGCCCGGGAGTGCCCACGGACGTTCTCACGACGGACCACGAGGCCGCGATCGCCGGTGCCGACATCGTCGTGGAGCTCATGGGCGGGATGGAACCGGCCCGCTCGAGCATTCTCGCGGCGCTCGGGCAGGGGGCCTCGGTCGTCACCGCGAACAAGGCGCTCCTCGCCGCGCACTACGGCGAACTCATGCACGCGGCGGATGCCGCCGGCGTCCGCCTCGAGCACGAGGCCGCCGTCGCCGGTGCGATCCCGATCATCCGTCCGCTCGGTGACTCCCTCGCCGGGGACCGCATCACGCGCGTCATGGGTATTGTCAACGGAACGACGAACTACATCCTCGACCAGATGGACCGCGAGGGGTGGGACTTCGATCGCTCGCTCCGTACTGCCCAGGAACTCGGGTACGCGGAGGCCGATCCGACCGCGGACGTCGGCGGCCACGACGCCGCGGCGAAGGCCGCGATCCTCTCCTCGCTCGCCTTCCACACCCCCGTGACGATCGACGACGTCCACGTCGAGGGGATCACCGCGGTCACGTCCGACATGATCGCGACGGCTCGCGCCCAGGGCTTCACGATCAAGCTCCTCGCGATCTGCGAGAAGCTCGAGGACAGCCCCGAGGGCGCCGGCGTCTCCGCGCGTGTGTACCCCGCACTCATCCCGCGCGACCACGTCCTCGCCGGGGTCGGCGGAGCCTTCAACGCGGTGTTCGTCGAGGCCGAGGCCGCCGGCGAACTCATGTTCTACGGCCAGGGTGCCGGTGGCGCCCCGACCGCCTCGGCCGTGCTCGGCGACATCGTCTCCGTGGCCCGCCGGCGCGTGCTCGGCGGCCGCGGCCAGTACGAGCGGAACGTCGCCTCGGCGCTGCCCGTGCTGCCGGTCTCCGCGATCACGACCCGGTACCAGATCACTCTCGACGTCTTCGACCGCCCGGGTGTGCTCTCGAAGGTGACCGAGGTGTTCACCGAGGAGGGCATCTCGATCGAGCTCGTCCAGCAGACGGTGATCCCCGCCGAGGCGCCCGCCACCGAGTCGAGCCCGGAACCCCGCGCGAAGCTCGTCGTCGCGACCCACTCGGGCACCGACGCCGCCCTGCGCCGTACCGCCGACCGCCTTGCGGAGCTCGACGTCGTCGGCGCTCTCGTCTCCGTCCTCCGCATCGAGGGCCACTGACCCACCCGTCGCCCGCCGAAGCACCGGCGGAGCGGACCACCTCCCGAAGGAGATTCGACACACATGACGCAGCACCGCCACCAGTGGCAGGGAGTCATCGAGGAGTACCGTGAGTTCCTCGACATCGCTCCGGAGACCCGGGCCGTCACCCTCGGGGAGGGCGGGACCCCGCTCATCCACGCCGCGCACCTGTCGGAGCTCGTGGGGGCCGAGGTCCACGTGAAGTACGAGGGGATGAACCCCACCGGGTCCTTCAAGGACCGCGGGATGACGATGGCGATCTCGAAGGCCGTGCAGTACGGCGCGAAGGCCGTCATCTGCGCGTCGACCGGCAACACCTCGGCGTCCGCCGCGGCGTACGCCGCGAAGGCCGGACTCACGAGCGCCGTACTCGTGCCCGCGGGCAAGATCGCGATGGGCAAGATGAGCCAGGCAGTCGCCCACAATGCGGTGCTGCTCGAGGTCGACGGCAACTTCGACGACTGCCTCACCCTGTGCCGCAAGCTCTCCGAGTCGTACCCGATCCACCTCGTGAACTCGGTGAACCCGGACCGGATCGAGGGACAGAAGACCGCTTCCTTCGAGGTCGTCGACGCGCTCGGCGGCGCACCGGATGTCCACGTCCTCCCGGTCGGCAACGCCGGCAACATCACCGCGTACTGGAAGGGCTACACCGAGTACCGGGACGCCGGACTCGCGGGATCGACCCCCGCGATGTGGGGCTTCCAGGCCGCCGGCGCCGCCCCGATCGTTCTCGGGCACCCCGTCGACGAGCCGGAGACCATCGCGACCGCGATCCGCATCGGCAATCCGGCGTCCTGGGACCAGGCCGTGGCCGCGCGTGACGAGTCCGGAGGACTCATCGATTCCGTCACCGACGAGGAGATCCTCGAGGCGCACCGTCTCCTCTCCTCGACCGAGGGCATCTTCGTCGAGCCCGGTTCGGCCGCCTCGATCGCGGGTCTGCTCAAGAAGTCCCGCGCCGGTGAGGTCCCCGCCGGGGCCCGGATCGTGTGCACCGTCACCGGTCACGGGCTCAAGGACCCGCAGTGGGCGCTCCACACCACGGACGGATCCGCGGTGGAGACGACGAAGGTTCCGGTCGACGCGGTCTCGGCCGCCCGGGCGCTGGGCCTCGAGGACGCATGATGCTGCTCCGGGCCGACATCGAGGTCGCGGTACCGGCCACCTCGGCCAACCTCGGTGCGGGGTACGACAGCTTCGGAATGGCGCTCGACGTGCACGACACCGTGCGTGCGACGCTCCACCCGGAACCGGTCGACCCGGCGCACTGCGTGAGCGTCTTCGGTGAGGGCGAGGACCTCCTGCCGAGCTCGCGCGATCACCTGGTCCACCGGGTGACGAGCGAGATCCTCGCGGGCCGGGGCCTCGCCGAGCTCGCCGATCGGCTCTCTCTCGCGTGCCACAACGTCATTCCGCACTCACGCGGCATGGGATCCTCCGCAGCGGCGGTCGTCGCGGGGATCGCGATCGCCGACTCCCTCGCGAAGCTCTCCGGCCTCGAGCAGGAGGACCCCGCGCGGTCCCTCGCCCGTGCCGTCGGTTACGAGGGTCACCCGGACAACGCCGCTCCGGCCCTCTTCGGTGGCGTGACCCTCTGCTATCCCGACGGAGCCGGGGGAGTCCGGAGCGCCTCGGTGCCGGTCGACGAATCCGTCCGGGTCGTTCTCGTGATCCCGCCCGAACGCCTCGACACGGGGGTGGCCCGGGGGCTGCTCCCGGCACGGGTCGCGCACGCCGAGGCGGCCGCGAATTCCGCAGTCGCCGGTCTGTTCGTGCACGCGATCTCGAACGCTCCCGACCTCCTGCTCGACGCGACCGTCGACCGTCTCCACCAGGAGTTCCGGCGTCCCGGGATGCCCGAGGCCCTGGCCCGGGTGGATGCGCTCCGTGCGGCCGGCCTCGCCGCCGTTGTCTCCGGTGCCGGTCCGACCGTCGCCGTCCTCGGGACGGGGGAGGACCTCGTCGCCCGTGTCACCGCGGTGCTGGGCGCCGCCGTGCCGGGTGACACGTCGCGCATCCTCGGGACCACCGTCGCCGCCGCGGGTGTGACGACGACCGTGACGAACGTCGAGACCCGCGGGGCGGTCATCGGCTGAGTGCCACGGGCACTCCCCGTGCGCCGTGATTGGCGGAGGACGGCGGGGAAGGGGTAGTCTGAGACCGTTCCCGCTCAGAGGATCTGGTTCACAGACCGGGGAACGATCCCACGCACCGCGCTCCACGGAACAGGACGACCCCCACGTGGTCCGACCGTACGGTCCGATCTCCTGACGGTTCGCCCCTGATCCCGGGCTCCGACGGGCGCCGCACTGCATCACGCATCCGGTTCCCGCCACGGTGTTCCACATGAATGCACTCATTCTGTGCTGTCCATCGCTGCGTGCTCACGGGCGAACGTCTGCCCCCGCAGCCGACGAGGGAGAAGGAAACCTTCGTGACCGAAACCAACCAGACCGACACTGTCGCGCGTTCGGGGAGCCTCACCGCACTGCGGCTACCCCAGCTCCAGGAAATGGCGGCAGGTCTGGGTATCAAGGGATACCGTCGCCTCCGCAAGGGCGAACTCATCGACGCGATCAAGGCGGCCCAGTCGGGTGCGCCCGCCACCACTGCTTCGGCCCCCGCGCCGAAGCGCACGACCAAGAAGACCGCCGAGGCCCCGAAGACCGAGGCCGCAGCACCCGCCGAGGCCGCCGCGGCGGACGCTCCGAAGGCGGAACGTCCGAGCCGTCGCCGCAGCAGCCGCGCCGCCGAGGCCCCGAAGTCGGAGACCGCACCGGCCGCCGCCCCCGAGCCGACTCGGGCCGAGGTGCCGGTGCAGGAGGCTCCGAAGGGTGACTCCCCGCAGGCCGCCGCTCCCTCCGCCGCCGAGGCGCCCCGCACCGAATCCGGTCGCACCGAGTCCGCGCGGACCGAGTCGCGGTCCGAGTCCGGCGAGGGCGATCGGAACGGTGATTCCGGCGAGCGATCGGAACGCCGCGAGCGTCGCAGCCGCCGCGACCGTCGCGATCGGAACGGTGAGAACCGGAACGGCGAGAACCGGAACGGCGAGGGCCGAGGCGACCGCCGGGACGGCGATCGGAACGAGAACCGCCGCGAGGATCGCAAGGACGAGCGGTCCGACCGCCAGTCCGGTGACAACCGCGGTGGGGACAACCGGAACGACCGGAACGACCGCGGAGGCAACCAGGACCGCGAGGAGCGTCGCGGCCGGGGTCGCGGACGCGATCGCGACCGCAAGCGCCGGGGCCGTGACGACGAGCCGGAGCTCCGACCGGACGACGTCCTCATCCCCGTCGGCGGCATCCTCGACGTCCACGACAACTACGCGTTCCTCCGTACCTCGGGTTACCTGCCGGGTCAGAACGACGTGTACGTCTCCGCGGGCATGGTCAAGCGCAACGGACTGCGCAAGGGCGATGCGATCGTCGGTGCCATCCGTGCACCCCGTGACGGCGACCAGCAGCAGTCGAACCGCAAGCGCGAGAAGTTCGACGCGCTCGTGCGCCTCGATTCGGTCAACGGCCTCACGGTCGAGGACGCGAAGCGCCGGGTCGAGTTCTCGAAGCTCACGCCGCTGTACCCGCAGGAGCGCCTGCGCCTCGAGTCGGACCCGAAGCTCGTGTCGACCCGTCTCATCGACCTCGTCTCGCCGATCGGCAAGGGCCAGCGCGGCCTCATCGTCGCTCCGCCGAAGGCCGGCAAGACGACCGTCGTCCAGCAGATCGCGAACTCGATCGCGCTCAACAACCCCGAGGTCCACCTCATGGTCGTCCTCGTGGACGAGCGTCCCGAGGAAGTGACCGACATGCAGCGCACGGTCAAGGGCGAGGTCATCGCATCGACCTTCGACCGCCCGGCCGAGGACCACACGACGGTCGCCGAGCTCGCGATCGAGCGGGCCAAGCGCCTCGTCGAGATGGGCCAGGACGTCGTCGTGCTCCTCGACTCCATCACCCGTCTGTCGCGTGCCTACAACCTCGCACAGCCGGCCTCCGGTCGCATCCTCTCCGGTGGTGTCGACGCGAACGCGCTGTACCCGCCGAAGAAGTTCTTCGGTGCGGCCCGCAACATCGAGGGCGGCGGTTCGCTCACGATCCTCGCGACCGCGCTCGTCGAGACCGGTTCGAAGATGGACGAGGTGATCTTCGAGGAGTTCAAGGGCACCGGCAACATGGAGCTGCGCCTGTCCCGCTACCTCTCGGACAAGCGGATCTTCCCGGCGGTCGACGTGAATGCGTCCGGCACCCGCCGTGAGGAGATGCTCATGAATCCGGAGGAGACGAAGGTCATGTGGAAGCTCCGTCGTCTGCTCTCGGGCCTCGAGCACCAGCAGGCGATCGAGCTCCTCCTCACGCAGCTCAAGGAGACCGGCTCGAACGCCGAGTTCCTCTTCAAGGTGCAGAAGAACACCCCGCTGCCGAAGTCGGCTGCGGACGAGAACTGATGACCGCCGGTTTTCCGGCGGATCTCGCACCCCTGCGCCACACGGTCCTCGCGTTGCTCGACGAGCACGCGAGGACCCAGGAGCAGCTCGCGGACCCTGACGTCCATGCGGACGCCGGGTCCGCGCGGCGCCTCACCCGCCGGTACGCCGAACTCGACCGGGTCGCGGAGTGCTGGCGGGATCTGCAGACGGTGGACGCCGATCTCGCCGACGCCCGCGAGATCGCCGAGAGCGATCCCTCCTTCGCCGAGGAGGTCACGTCCCTGGAGGAGCGCCGGGAGACCCTCGTCGCGCAGTTGCGCGAACTCCTCGTCCCGCGTGATCCCGACGACGCCCGTGACGCGATCCTCGAGATCAAGGCGGGGGAGGGCGGAGAGGAATCCGCGCTCTTCGCCGGGGATCTCCTCCGCATGTACGAGCGGTGGGCACAGTCCCGCGGCTGGTCGACCCAGGTCCTCGATGCCACGCACTCCGACCTCGGCGGGTACAAGGCCGTCACTCTCGCGGTGAAGTCCCGCGAGGGCGGTGTCTACGGGTGGACCCGGTTCGAGGGCGGCGTCCACCGGGTACAGCGCGTACCGGTGACGGAGTCGCAGGGGCGGATCCACACCTCGGCGGCGGGAGTGCTCGCATTTCCCGAGGTCGACGAACCGGAGGAGATCGAGATCTCGGACTCCGACCTCCGGATCGACGTCTTCCGGTCCTCCGGTCCGGGCGGGCAGTCCGTGAATACGACGGACTCCGCGGTCCGCATCACCCACCTTCCCACCGGGATCGTCGCGAGCTGCCAGAACGAGAAGTCGCAGCTGCAGAACAAGGAGGCCGCCCTGCGGATGCTCCGTGCACGGATCCTGGCGAAACGTGCCGAGGAGGAGGCCGCGGCCGCGAGCGAGTCCCGCCGTTCCCAGGTCCGCACGGTCGACCGGTCGGAACGCATCCGCACGTACAACTTCCCGGAGAACCGGATCACCGACCACCGGACGGGCTACAAGGCGTACAACCTCGACCAGGTGCTCGCGGGCGACCTCGATCCCGTCGTCGAGTCCTGCCGGGCGGCCGATCGCGCCACCCGCCTCGACGAGCTCGCATGAGCCGGGACACGGGCCGCGGCACCGGAACCCGGGCCGTGCTCGCCCGGGCCACCGGGATCCTCACCACGGCCGGGGTCGATTCCCCGGAGAACGACGCGGTGCTGCTCCTCGCCCACCTGTGGGCCGACGGGGACGCGCGCCGGACCGCCCGGCGGCGCCTCGACGACGCCGAGGTCCCGCCCGAGGTCGTGGAGGCGTTCGAGGCGGCCGTGAGGCGACGTGCACGGCGCGAGCCGCTCCAGCACATCACGGGCACGGCGTACTTCCGGTACCTCGAGCTCGCCGTCGGACCGGGGGTCTTCGTCCCTCGCCCGGAGACCGAGCTCCTCGTCGATGCCGTGCTGCGGGCCCGGCCGGGCCGGGTGCCCGCGCCCGGTACGGACGCCGCCGAGGCGCCTCGGGCCCTCGACCTGTGCTCCGGTTCCGGCGCTCTCGCGATCGCCCTCGCCACCGAGTGGCGGGCGGACGTCACCGCCGTCGAGCTCTCGCCCGAGGCACTCGTGTACACCCGCCGGAACGCGGCCGGGTACGCCGCGGAGGTCACCCGGCGCGGTTCCCGCCTCACCGTGCTCGACGGCGACGCCCTCGACCCGGGGACGTGGTGGGACGGGCAGCCCTACGACGTCGTCGTGAGCAACCCGCCGTACGTCCCCCGCAGCCTCCAACCGCAGATCCCCGAGGTCACCGGGTACGATCCGGCTCTCGCGCTGTACGGGGGAGGGGACGACGGAACCGACTTCCCGCGGGCCCTCGCCCGGACCGTCCGGAGTCTCCTCGTGCCCGGCGGCCTGTTCGTCATGGAGCACGACGAGACCCAGGGTGACGCGCTGCGGAGCACCCTCGCGGCCCTCGGCTACGCGGACGCGCGCACGCACCGGGACTACACTGGCAGGGACCGATTCACGACCGCCGCCACTCCGGAGGACACGTCCCCGGACACCCCGCCCGCTCCCGACCGCGGGTGAGATCCGGCGGTAACCCCAGCCGAGGAAGAGGAGATCGATGCCGCGCACATTCGACGTCCGCAACGACGAGGTCCGGGACCTGGTTCTCGCCGAGTGCACCCGGGTGATCCGGGAGGACGGACTGCTCGTCGTCCCGACGGACACGGTGTACGGCATCGCGGCGGACGCGTTCTCGCAGAAGGGTGTGAACGCCCTCCTCGCGGCCAAGGGACGTGGTCGGGACTTCCCGCCTCCGGTCCTCGTCGCCCGCCCCGAGGTCGTTCCGGCGCTCGCCGAGGTCCGTGACCAGACGGTCTTCTCCCTCCTCGCGAAGTTCTGGCCGGGGCCGCTCACCGTCATCCTGCCGGCGCAGCCGTCGCTCGACTGGGACCTGGGGGAGACCCACGGGACCGTGGCGTTGCGCATGCCCGGCGAGAAGCACGTGCTCGAGCTGCTCGCGAAGACCGGCCCGCTCGCCGTCTCGAGTGCGAACACGCACGGTGTCCCCGCTGCCACCACCGCGGCCGAGGCCGAGGCGATGCTGGGTGATTCCGTCGAGATCTACCTCGATGCCGGGCAGGTCCCCGGGGTCGGCTCCTCCACCATCGTCGACATGAGTGCGGTCCCGCCGCGCATCGTCCGCCGGGGTCCGATCTCCCACGCCGAGCTCGCGGAGATCGTGCCGGACCTGTTGGATTTCGGGGCGCCCGCAGCAGCCGGTTCGTCGACGGCCGCGGAACCGGCCACCTCGGAGGCTGCGCCGGCGGACCCCGACGGGACGGCCGCGGAAGCGCGCGACAAGGCCGACTGAGTGCGCGCCTATCTCTTCATCGTCGTCATCACGGCGATCGTCGCGTACCTCGTCACCCCGATGGTGCGCCGGATCGCCGAACGCGGCCTCATCTTCTCCCCGCTGCGCGAACGCGACGTCCACTCGGTGCCCACACCGCGCCTCGGCGGGGTCGCGATGTTCGCCGGCGTCATCGTCGGTCTTCTCTTCGCCTCCCAGACCCCGTTCCTCGCCGAGCTCTTCCTCGACCCCGCCCCGATCATCGGGGTCGCCGGTGCCGCGACCGTGCTGTGCCTGCTCGGGGTCGTCGACGACATCTGGGATCTCCACTGGCTGCCGAAACTCGCCGGACAGGCCCTCGCCGCCGGTTTCATGGCACTCAACGGCGTCGCGCTCCTGTCGATCCCGTTCGAGACCGTCATCATCGGGTCACCCCGGATGTCGATCGTCCTCACGGTGTTCGTCGTGCTCGTCACCATCAACGCGGTGAACTTCGTCGACGGGCTCGACGGGCTCGCGGCCGGGGTCGTGACGATCGGGGGAGTGGCGTTCTTCGCCTACAGCTATCTCCTCGCCCGGGACACCTCGCCGGACAGCTATGCGAACCTCGCCTCGCTCATCATCGCGGTGCTCGTCGGGGCGTGCCTCGGTTTCCTGCCGCACAACTTCAACCCGGCACGGATCTTCATGGGTGACTCCGGTTCGATGCTCATCGGGCTGCTGCTCGCGGCGTCGACCATCCGGGTCACCGGCCAGGTCGACCCCGCGCTGCTCGGGAGCGAACGGGTCCTCGCGACGTACATGCCGGTGATCCTCCCGATCGCGGTGATGGCGCTCCCGCTCATCGACCTCTTCCTCGCGGTGATCCGGCGTCTCCTCGCGGGCAAGTCCCCGTTCAGTGCGGACGCGAAGCACCTCCACCACCGCATGCTGCGGCTCGGTCATTCGCAGAAGCGGGCGGTCCTCATCATGTACCTGTGGACCGCGATCTTCGCCTTCGGCTCGGTGTCGTTCCTCGTCCTCGAGCCGCGGGTCGCGGTCCCCGTCATCGTCGTCGCGCTCCTCGCGACTCTCACGCTCACGTTCTTCCCCTTCGCCCGGAAGGTGGTCGGTACCCGTGCCGATCGTCCGGTGGAGGACCCGACCGGCGCCGCGACCGGCGCTCCGACCCCCGCGACCCCGCGGACAGCGCCCCAGGAGGCCGAATGACCCCGAAACAGGACACCGTCCGGACGATCATGCGACAGACCGTGCTGCGAGGACTCGTGATCACCCTCGTGATCGCGGTCGTCGCCGGCGGGATCGGCGCGTTCGTGTCCGGAATGCCGGGCGTCTGGGGCGCACTCATCGGAGCGGCGATGGCCTTCGTGTTCTTCGCGATCACCGCGGTGCTCATGTTCTTCACCGCCGACTCCACGCCGACCGTGCTCGCGGGTACCGTGCTCGGCGGCTTCCTCGTCAAGGTCGCCGGCCTCATCGCGGTGACGGCCGCGCTCCGCGGACGGGACTTCTTCGATCCGGTCGTGCTCTTCCTCACCCTTGCGGTCGCGGCGTTCGCCTCGCTCGTCGTCGACGTCCTCACCGTCCAGAAAGCACGACTGCCGTTGGTCGAACCGGGGAAGTAGCGCAGTTTCCCTTGAAACCACCTGAAAGTCAGCTGGTGGTTTTGTCAGGTTCTCTACGCTTGGTAGAGTGACACCCGGGAACACGCGCATGTGTGCATACAGGCCTTACGGACCCGAGGGATCGGGCCCGGGCCGCCGTGTGTCGAGGGACGGTTTCGCTCCTTCCGTGCTGTGAGAACCTGAGTTTCCCCTGATCGATCGGTGATCGGTGCCCGCAACGGAGCCCCCACCCACCGTCCGGTCCGGGATGAAAATGTATTCGTCAACGGTGGTGCACCGGCCCCGGCCGGTCGCACCCCGTCGAGCCGTCAGGAGTGAGCCCTGTTCACGTCAGCTGCCTTGTCCCCGACAATGCTCCTTGCAGCGGAATCCGAAGGCGGTTTCCACGCCCCGGGACTCGAAGAGTTCTATCCCACGGCCGTGCTGTTCGCAGGTACTCCCTTCGAACTCAACCGGATCATGCTGATCCGTATCGCCGTGACGATCGTGCTCGTCGCGCTCTTCGCGATCCTGCTCCGCAATCCGAAGCTCGTGCCGGGCAAGGGGCAGTCCCTCGCCGAGATGGCACTGGACTTCGTCCGCAAGGGCATCGCGCACGACATGCTGGGTGAGAAGGACGGCGACCGCTTCCTCCCGCTCATCGCGTCGATCTTCTTCGGCGTCTTCGCGCTCAACATCACCGGCATCATTCCGTTCCTCAACATCTCGTCGAACGCGAACATCGGCATGCCGCTCGTGATGGCGCTCGTGGTCTGGTTCGTCATGATCTACGCCGGCATCAAGGCGCAGGGTGGCGGTCAGTACCTCAAGAGCCAGCTCTTCCCGGCCGGAGTGCCCGCCGCGATGTACATCATCGTGACGCCCATCGAGTTCATCTCGACGTTCATCGCGCGTCCGTTCAGCCTCACGCTGCGACTGACCTTCAACATGATCGTCGGGCACCTGCTGCTCGTGCTGTGCTTCGCAGCCACGCAGTTCTTCTTCTTCGAAGCCGGCGGAATCCTCACCCTCTTCGGCGGGCTGACCCTCATCGGCGGCTTCGTCTTCACTCTGTTCGAGATCCTGGTCGCAGTGCTGCAGGCGTACGTCTTCGCCCTGCTGACCGCTTCGTACATCCAGCTCAGCGTGTCGCACGACCACTGAGTTCGGGAGGCGGGCGGCCCCGGTCGCCCGCCACGCACCAACCAACCTGCCCCAACGGATAGGAACGGGCGGCCCACCGGCCGCCACCGTCATCGGAAGGAAACCATGGACACCACCATTCTCGCCGAAGTCTCCGGCAACATCTCCACCGTCGGATACGGCCTCTCGGCCATCGGCCCGGGCATCGGTATCGGCATCCTCGTGGGCAAGACCGTCGAGGGCATGGCACGCCAGCCCGAGGTCGCCGGTCAGCTCCGTACCACCATGTTCCTCGGTATTGCGTTCGTCGAGCTCCTGGCATTCCTCGGAATTGCCGCCCACTTCATCTTCGTCTGATAGGAAAAGAGCTCCTTTATGACCCCGATTACATTGCTCGCCGCAGGGGAGACGCACAACCCGCTCCTGCCCGCGGCGTACGACATCATCTGGTCGGCGGTCTGCTTCGCTATCATCCTGATCGCTTTCTGGGTGGTCATCCTGCCGAAGTTCAAGAAGGTCGTGGACGAACGTTCGCAGGCCATCGAGGGCGGAATCGAGAAGGCCGAGCAGGTGCAGGCGGAGGCCGACAAGGCTCTCGCCGAGTACCAGAAGCAGCTCGCCGATGGTCGTGCCGAGGCAGCTCGTCTGCGTGCGGAGGCCCAGGAGGAGGGCGCTCAGATCATCGCGGAGATGAAGGTCCAGGCGCAGGACGAGGCCGATCGTATCCTCACCACTGCGAAGGCCCAGATCGAAGCCGAACGCCAGGCCGCGCTGCTCCAGCTGCGCGGTGAGGTCGGTGGCCTCGCCACGGATCTCGCGTCGCGGATCGTCGGGGAGTCCCTCTCCGACGACACCCGTGCGGCGAACGTCGTCGATCGTTTCATCGCTGATCTCGAGGCACAGACCCCGGCAACGGTGAAGGAGTCCTGATGCTGCAGTCGAGCAGGAACTCGCTGAGCAACACCCTGCAGCAGGTCAACTCGGCCATCGACGCCGGCGGCGCCGATGCGGTGGCCGAGGGACTGCTGTCGATCGTCTCGGTCCTCGCCGAGAACGCTCAGCTGCGCAAGGTCCTCGCGGACGCCGCGATCGAGCAGTCGCGCAAGCAGGCCCTCGTCTCGGATCTGTTCTCCGGCAAGGTGGACGCCCGGGTGCTCGAGATCGCTCTCTCGGCGGCTGCGAGCCGCTGGGCCCGGGCGCAGGATCTCGTCACCGCACTCGAGGTGGCCGGCGTCACCGCCGTCGCCGCGAGTGCGCAGGCGGCCGGTCGCCTCGGGGAGGTCGAGGAAGAGCTCTTCCGGTTCTCCCGTCTCACCGAGTCCGACCACGAGCTCGGCTGGGCCCTCGGCTCGCCGGCTCCGGCCGAGGCGAAGCGCGCCCTGGTCGCGGACCTGCTCGGCGGCAAGGTCTCCTCGCACACCGTGACCCTCGTCTCCCAGGTCGTTTCCCACCCCCGTGGGCTGCGCGTCTCGGAGGCTCTGGACAACTACTCCGAGGTCCTCGCGGCGCGGCAGCGTCGTTCGGTCGCGGAGGTCACCGTGGCCAAGCCCCTGGCCCCGGCCCAGCACGACCGTCTCGCCGCGGCGCTGTCTGCGAGCTACGGACGTGAGCTGGTGCTCAACGTGCACGTCGATCCGACCGTGGTCGGCGGCGTGCGGGTCCAGGTCGGCGACGAGGTGATGAACTCGGCGATCGCCGATCGTCTCACGGATGTCCGCCGCCGCCTGGCGAGCTGATCGCTCGCCCACAACGGCCGATACACACGTCATGAAGCGGTCCGCCCACCCCCGGGTCGCTCTCGAGAAACACTGAAGGAAGCAGGGAAACCAGATGGCGGAACTGACAATTCGCCCGGAGGAGATCCGGGACGCCCTGGGGAAGTTCGTCGAGTCGTACCACCCCGAGGCCGGAGCGAAGACGGAGGTGGGCAAGGTCGTCACCGCCGGTGACGGCATCGCCACCGTCTCCGGTCTGCCCGGAGTGATGGCGAACGAACTCCTCAAGTTCGAGGACGGAACCCTGGGCCTCGCCCAGAACCTCGACGAGCGCGAGATCGGCGTCGTCGTCCTCGGCAACTTCGAGGGCATCGCCGAGGAGCAGAACGTCTACCGCACCGGCGAGGTCCTCTCGATCCCGGTCGGCGACGGATTCCTCGGCCGGGTCGTGGACCCGCTCGGCGCGCCCATCGACGGCCTCGGCGAGATCGAGTCCGTCGGTCGTCGTGAGCTCGAGCTCCAGGCAGCCGGCGTCATGGACCGCAAGGAGGTCCGCGAGCCGCTGCAGACCGGCCTCAAGGCGATCGACGCGATGATCCCGATCGGTCGCGGCCAGCGTCAGCTCATCATCGGCGACCGCAAGACCGGCAAGACCGCGATCGCGCTCGACACGATCATCAACCAGAAGGCGAACTGGGAGTCCGGCGACCCGACGAAGCAGGTGCGCTGCATCTACGTCGCGTGTGGTCAGAAGGGCTCGACGATCGCCTCCGTGAAGCGCTCCCTCGAAGAGGCCGGCGCCATGGAGTACACGACGATCGTCGCCTCCCCGGCGTCCGACCCGGCGGGCTTCAAGTACCTCGCCCCCTACGCGGGTTCCGCCATCGGTCAGCACTGGATGTACGAGGGCAAGCACGTCCTCGTCGTGTTCGACGATCTCACCAAGCAGGCCGAGGCCTACCGTGCGATCTCCCTGCTCCTCCGCCGTCCGCCGGGCCGTGAGGCCTACCCGGGCGACGTCTTCTACCTCCACTCCCGCCTGCTCGAGCGCTGCGCCAAGCTCTCGGACGAGCTCGGTGGCGGTTCGATGACCGGTCTGCCGATCATCGAGACCAAGGCGAACGACGTGGGTGCGTTCATCCCGACGAACGTCATCTCGATCACCGACGGTCAGATCTTCCTCCAGTCCGATCTCTTCAACTCCGGTCAGCGCCCGGCCGTCGACGTGGGTATCTCCGTGTCCCGCGTCGGTGGTGCCGCGCAGACCAAGGCTCTCAAGGGTGTCTCCGGCACGCTCAAGATCAACCTGGCGCAGTACCGCTCGCTCGAGGCCTTCGCGATGTTCGCGTCCGACCTCGACGCGGCGACCAAGCGTCAGCTCGATCGCGGCGCGCGCCTCACCGAACTCCTCCGCCAGGGGCAGTTCGACCCGATGCCGTTCGAGAAGCAGACCGTCTCCGTGTGGGCCGGTTCCAACGGATACCTCGACACCGTTCCGGTTGCCGACGTCCTCCGCTGGGAGTCCGAGTTCCACGGTTACCTCGAGCGCAAGACCTCGGTCTTCGACGCCATCCGTTCCTCCCAGAAGCTCGAGGACGCGACCATCGCGGAACTCACTTCTGCTGTCGAGGCCTTCTCCGCCGAGTTCCAGACCTCCGGTGGCGGCATCCACGCCGGCACCGAGGAGTTCGACGCGGCGGACGGGTCCGACGTCCAGCAGGAGCAGATCGTCAAGGGCAAGCGCTGAGCTTCCCCGGCACGACGATCGCTAGCGAAAGGAAGAACTGATGGGAGCCCAGCAGAGGGTCTTCAAGGCGAAGATCAACTCCACGAAGTCCTTGAGGAAGATCTTCAAGGCGATGGAGCTCATCGCGGCATCCCGGATCCAGAAGGCCATCGCACGGGTGACGGCAGCCGGCCCCTACGCCGACGCCATCACCCGGGCGGTGTCCGCGGTCGCCACGCAGTCCAACATCGACCACACCCTGACCACGGAACCCGCGGAGATCAAGCGGGCCGCGATCGTGGTCATCGGTCCGGACCGTGGTTTCGCAGGCGCCTACGCATCCAACCTCATCAAGAAGGCCGAGGAGCTCTCGACCCTTCTGCACGACGAGGGCAAGGACGTTGCGACGTACGTCGTCGGCTCGAAGGCGGAGACGTACTACAACTTCCGCGAACGTGCGATCGCGCAGGCCTGGACCGGTTTCTCGGAGAGCCCCACGGGCGATCACGCACGCGAGATCTCCGACACGATCCTCGAGGCGTTCCACGCGGACGTTGCCGAGGGCGGGGTCGACGAGATCTTCCTCGTGTACACGCGTTACAAGTCGGCGATCTCCCGTGAGCCGGAGTACCGCCGTCTCCTCCCCCTCGAGGTCGTCGAGGCGGAGGAGGCCGGGCAGGACGCGCTCACCTCGCCGGTGCCCGCGGGCCCGGACGCCGATCACGTGTTCCCGCTGTACGAATTCGAGCCGAGTGCCGAGGAAGTCCTCGACGCGCTGCTCCCGAAGTACATCACCTCGCGTGTCCTCGCCGCCCTGCTCAACGCCAATGCTTCCGAGCAGGCCGCGCGTCAGCAGGCGATGAGCACCGCCGTGGACAACGCGGACGAACTCGTCACGAAGTACACGCGACTGGCGAACACCGCTCGCCAGGCGGAGATCACTCAGGAAATCACCGAGATCGTGGGCGGCGCCGATGCACTTGCAGCATCCGGCGCCGGCGACTGACCGGCCATCCACGAGAGCAGAAGAGAAAGTAGACCATGACTGCCACAGTTACGGAAACCCCCCAGGCACAGGGGACCGTTGGCCGGATCACCCGCGTCATCGGACCCGTCGTGGACGTCGAGTTCCCGCTCGACTCCGTGCCCAGCATTTACAACGCACTCGTCACGCACGTGACCCTCTCCGAGGGCACGCGCAAGATCACGCTCGAGGTCGAGCTCCAGCTCGGCAACGGCATCGTCCGGGCGATCTCGCTGCAGCCGACGGACGGTCTCGTCCGTGGCCAGGAGGTCACCGACACCGGCTCGCCGATCACCGTTCCGGTCGGCGACGTCACCAAGGGCAAGGTCTTCAACGTCACCGGTGACGTGCTCAACGACTCGATGATCGACGAGCCCTACGAGATCACCGATCGTTGGTCCATCCACCGCGAGGCACCGACTTTCGACAAGCTCGAGTCGAAGACCCAGATGTTCGAGACGGGCATCAAGTCGATCGACCTCCTCACCCCGTACGTGCAGGGTGGAAAGATCGGTCTCTTCGGTGGTGCGGGCGTCGGCAAGACCGTCCTCATCCAGGAGATGATCACCCGTGTCGCCCAGGACCACGGTGGTGTGTCCGTGTTCGCGGGTGTCGGTGAGCGTACCCGTGAGGGCAACGACCTCATCATGGAGATGGACGAGTCGGGCGTGCTCGACAAGACCGCACTCGTGTTCGGCCAGATGGACGAGCCGCCGGGCACGCGTCTGCGCATCGCCCTGACCGGCCTCACCATGGCCGAGTACTTCCGTGATGTCCAGAAGCAGGACGTGCTCCTCTTCATCGACAACATCTTCCGCTTCACGCAGGCGGGCTCCGAGGTCTCGACCCTCCTCGGTCGTATGCCCTCGGCCGTGGGTTACCAGCCCACGCTGGCGGACGAGATGGGTGTGCTCCAGGAGCGCATCACCTCGACCCGTGGTCACTCGATCACCTCGATGCAGGCGATCTACGTGCCGGCCGACGACTACACCGACCCGGCGCCGGCGACCACCTTCGCGCACCTCGACGCGACGACCGAGCTCAGCCGTGAGATCGCTTCGCGTGGTCTCTACCCGGCGATCGACCCGCTCGCGTCGACCTCCCGCATCCTCGACCCGCTCTACGTGGGTGCCGAGCACTACGAGGTGGCCAACCGCGTCAAGGCGATCCTGCAGAAGAACAAGGAACTCCAGGACATCATCGCGATCCTCGGTGTCGACGAGCTCTCCGAGGAGGACAAGCTCACGGTGCACCGCGCACGTCGCCTCGAGCAGTTCCTCTCGCAGAACACCTACACCGCTGTGCAGTTCACCGGTGTCGAGGGTTCGACGGTGCCGATCAAGGACACCATCGAGGGCTTCAAGGGCATCTGCGACGGCGAGTTCGACCACATCCCGGAGCAGGCGTTCTTCAACGTCGGCCCGATCGACGATGTGCTGCGCAACTACGCCGAGCTCCAGAAGGAGAACTGATCTCCATGTCCCTCAATGTCACCGTGGTTTCCACCGACCAGGCCGTCTGGTCCGGTGAGGCCAAGCGTGTGGTCGCGAAGACGACCGAGGGCGAGATCGGCATCCTCCCCGGCCACGAGCCCGTACTGGCTCTCGTGGCCGGGGGGCAGGTGCGCATCGTCACGGCGGAGGGTGACCACATCACGGCTGCGGCCGAGGGTGGGTTCCTCTCCGTGGAGAACGATCGCGTCACCGTGGTCGCCGACAAGGCCTCCCTTCTCTGAGCGATCGAGCTGAGCCGAAGTCCACGTGAACCCGTCGACCCTGCTGATCCTTCTGCTCTCGTTGGTAGGGCTGGCCGTTCTCTTTGTCGTGCTGTTCACGGTGCGACGGAGGGGACTGGCCAGGCTGTCGGGCGCGTTCGACTGTTCTGTCCGCGTGGGCGACGAATCCCGTCGCCCACGCTGGCGTTTGGGCGTCGGTGTCTTCACCGTGACCCATCTCGAGTGGTACCCCGTGTTCAGCCTCACACGGAAGCCCTCCCTCTCCCTTCCCCGCTCGGATCTGGAGATCACCGCGCGTGACCTGCCCGACGAGGCCGAGCAGTACTCGGTTCTCCCGGATGCGCACGTCATCACGTGTCGGTACGGTGTGTACGGCGGTTCGCCGGACGAGATCCGGTTGGCCCTCGACTCGGAAGCGCTCTCGGCGCTCTCGTCGTGGCTCGAATCCGCCCCACCCGGATCCAACTTCACGATGGGACGATTCACCTGATGCAGGTTCTCTCCGTCCGCGGACCCGTTCGCCTCGAGGGCGAGGTCGAGGTCCGTGGTGCCAAGAACAGTGTTCTCAAACTCATGGCGGCGACGTTGTTGGCCCCGGGCCGCTCCGTCATCACGAACGTCCCCGCCATCCTCGACGTCTCGATCATGAGCGAACTGCTCCGGCGCCTCGGCTGTGGGATCGAGTACGACACCGAGGCCGGCATCGTCGCGATCGACGTCCCCGAGGTCGTCGGTGTGAAGGCCGATTACGAACTCGTCCGCGCCATGCGCGCCTCCATCTCCGTCCTCGGCCCGCTCGCCGGCCGGATGCACGCGGCGAACGTCGCACTGCCCGGTGGTGACGCGATCGGTTCCCGGGGTCTCGATCTCCACCAGGCCGGGCTCGAAGCCCTCGGCGCCAGAGCGCACATCGATCACGGATACTTCGTCCTCGATGCGCCGGACGGCCTCACCGGTACCGATATCCACCTCAAGTTCCCGTCCGTCGGTGCGACCGAGAACCTCGTCATGGCGGCGACACTCGCGCGGGGCCGGACCGTCATCGACAACGTCGCCAAGGAACCCGAGATCGTCGACATCTGCACGATGCTCGTCGAGATGGGTGCGCGGATCTCCGGGATCGGGACCTCCACCCTCACCATCGACGGTGTCGAATCGCTCCGTCCCGTCGAGCACCGCTGCGTCGGTGACCGCATCGTCGGGGGCACCTGGGCGTTCGCCGCGGTGATCACCGGGGGCGACGTCGTCGTCCAGGGTGTGTCCACCGAACTGTTGCCGAACGTCATCGACAAACTGCGCGCCGCGGGTGCCTACGTCGAGGACGTCTCGACCGCGAACCCCGGGGGAGCTTTCCGCGTCTTCGGACCCAGGCGCCCCGAGAGCGTTCGGGTCTCCACTCTGCCGTTCCCCGGATTCCCCACCGACCTGCAACCCTTCGTCATCGCGCTCGACGCGGTCGCGGACGGGGTCGGTCTGCTCACCGAGAATCTCTTCGAGGCGCGGTGGCGGTTCGTCAACGAACTCTCGCGGCTCGGTGCCCATGTGTCCGTGGACGGCAACCACGCCCTCATCACGGGAGTCGAGGCGTTGTCCGGTGCCGAGGTCGAGGCCTCGGACATCCGCGCGGGCGCCGGTCTCGCGATCGCGGCGCTGCGGGCCCACGGGACCACGGAGATCTCGGGTGTCGACCACATCGACCGGGGGTACGAGTACTTCGAGGAGAAGCTTCGCGCGCTCGGGGCCGACGTCGCCCGCGTCGAACGGCCCGACCCGCTCTCACTCATGTCCGTGTGATCAACCTCTTCGGCGACACCTCCACCGACGTTCGCGGCTCGCGATACGCGGTGGGGGTGTTGTCGTGTCCGGGGCCGTGGCCCCCGTTCAGCCGAAGAGAGCGAGGTGGGCGGGCGTGACCGGGTCGAGGCGGTCGTCGAACTCGTGGTGCTTCGTCACCCACTTCTTCACGTAGGGGCACATCGCGACGACGCGATAGCCGGCCGCGACGCTCTGTGCGATCGCCTGCTCGGTGAGAGGGGCCGCGAGTCCGTGGCCGCCGAACTGCTCGAAGACCACGGTGTGGTAGAGGATGCGCTGCGGGACGCCCTGCGCGCTCTCCGTCGGCAGGTACATCGAGAATCCGACGTGCGTGTCGCCGACCGTGATGTCGAAACGGCTCTCGTCCGCGTTGTCGGTGACGGTGATCCGCGCGGGGTCGATCGGGCCGTCCCCGAGCGAGGTCGGGGCCTGTGCGTTCTCGTTCCGCGGTGACTGTCCGGCGGCGGTGTCGGTCATGGTGGGCCTCCTGGGTCCGGTGGGGTTCCACCGACCGCATGTGGTCGGTGCGCAGTGTCGGTCTCGTCGGGTGGGGCGGTTCCCGCCGGCAGGGGCTCCTCGGCGGGGGAGCGGGGCGCCGAGGCGTCAGCCGCGGGGCCGGATCCGGACGTTCGGGAGGACCGGGGCCGGCAACGGTGCCGGGGTGTCCGCGGGGAACGTGCCGAACCGGGGGAACGCGGTGCCGTCGGCGTAGGTCTCGCCGGGGTCGGGGAGTTCGGGGACGCTCTCCCGTCCGATCTCCGCCATCCACGCCTCCCGGTACGCGACGATCTCCTCGTGCGTGCGGCCGATGAAGTTCCACCACATGACGATCGGTTCGCCGAAGGGTGCGCCGCCGATGACGACGGCGCGGACGGGTCCGTCGGAACCGGCGCGGAGGCGGAGTTGTGTGGGGCCGACCGGGAGGTACGCGAGCTCATCGCGTCCGACGGGGATCCGCACTCCGTTCGCCTCGACCTCGAGGTCGCCGGAGTCGAGCAGCACACCGTGCTCATAGGTCGGATCGAGGTCGAGGACGATCTCCTGACCCGTGTGGATGCGGACCTCGGCGGCGAGAGCCGGGACCCGGGTGTCGATGTCGGCGGCCCGTCCGGCGAACTCACCGAGATACGTGAGGACCGTGCCCCCGGGTACGGCCACGGGTTCGGCGACGAAGTGCTGCGACTGCGGCATCCCGTTCCGGAGGGCGTCCGGGAGGGCGTACCAGAGCTGCACCCCGTGGAGGAGAACGGTCGTCGCGCTCGAGTACTCCGAATGGCTCACGCCCGAGGCGGCGATCATGAGGTTGACCTCGCCGGGCTTCACGACGTTCGAGAATCCCGTCGAGTCGATGTGTTCGATGGTGCCCTCGAAGAGAAGGGTGACGGTCGCGAGGCCCGTGTGCGGGTGCCGGGCGACCTGCATGCCTCCGGAGATTGCGACGTCGTCGGGGCCGAAGTGGTCGACGAAGCACCACGGGCCGATGAAGGACCGTTTGCGCTGGGGGAGTGTACGGCGCACGGTCATCGCCCGGGGACCGCCGAGCGGGACGTCACGCGGGGTGATGATGTCGATCGCCTCGGCGCAGGCGGTCGTTTCGCACACGAGTTCCTCGGGGCGGGCTTCGACATTCGTCATCGTGCACTCCTTCGGGGTTCGGGGCGGAGCCGGACGGGGTGTTCCGAGAGGATCGAGATGCGGTTGTACGCGTTCATGAGAACCGCCGCCCATTCGAGGGCGACGAAGGCCTCGTCGCCGAGGTGTGCGCGGGCGGAATCGAGGGCGTCGCGGCGGGTGGGGTTCTCGGGGAGCCGCGTGACGACCTCGCCGAGTTCGAGGGCGACCCGGTCGATCTCGTCGAACACCGGGGAATCATGCCAGGTCGCGAGCTGGTGCAGTTGTTGTTCGGTGACCCCGGCCCGGAGTGCCCGTCGGGTATGGAGGTCGAGGCAGTACGCGCAGCCGTTGATCTGGGAGATCCGGCTGTTCATGAGTTCGATCGTCGATCGTTCGAGTCCGGCGGCCTCTCCTGCTGAGGCAGCGGCCTCGGCGGTCGCCGCGAGGGCCTTCCACACGTCGGGTTCGGCCTTGTCGAGAAAGGGGAGGGCGCCGAGGGAGGGGGAGGCGGTCATGCGGCGATCCTAGCGGCGGAATCCGCCGGTGGACCGCTCCACCGTGAAGCAGCTCGGTACGCCGTTCAGAACAGGCGGGTCTCCGGATCGTCCATGCCGCGCAGGGCGTCGTAGTCGAGGACGACGCACCGGATGCCACGGTCCTCCGCGAGCGTGCGGGCCTGCGGTTTGATCTCCTGGGCGGCGAACACCCCGGTCACGGGGGCGAGGAGCGGGTCACGGTTCATGAGCTCGAGGTACCGGGTGAGCTGTTCGACGCCGTCGATGTCACCGCGCCGCTTGATCTCGACGGCGACGGCGGTTCCGGTGGAATCGCGGGCGAGGATGTCCACCGGGCCGATCGCGGTCATGTACTCCCGCCGCACGGTCGAGTACCCGTCACCGAGGGTCTCGATGTGTTCGGCGAGGAGTTCCTGCAGGTGCGACTCGACACCGTCCTTGACGAGGCCGGGATCGACCCCGAGGTCGTAGGAGGACTCCGCGAGCACCTCGGCGATGGAGATGACGAGGCGATCATCGGTCTTCGTCTGTTCGACGGTCCAGACCTCGGTGACGCCGGCGGCGCGCTGCGCATCGTCCGGAGAAGCGACCTTCATCGTGCAGGGCGGGCTCATCCAGTTGAGCGGCTTGTACGAACCGCCGTCCGAGTGGACGAGGACGCTCCCGTCGGCCTTGAGCATGAGGACCCGGGTGGCCAGGGGGAGATGGGCCGTCAGCCGGCCCGCATAATCGACACTGCACTTCGCTATCACCAGACGCACCCGCCCACCTTACGTGAGAGAATCGGCGCCATGCCACGCTCCTCGTCCTCGCGCCGATCGAACAAATGGGCCCGTGACACGCGGGAACTCAGCTTCTCGCTCAACGGTCTGCGGCGCACTCACGACGAACCCGACGGCCGCTGGATCGTGCAGAGTGTTCGGGGCAACTCCTCGGGCAAGTCGTACATCTGCCCCGGCTGCAATCAGGTGCTGCCCGCGTCGACCGCCCACGTCGTCGCCTGGCGGTCCGACGAGGAGTTCGGGATCGGGGTCGGTCTCGACGGACGGCGGCACTGGCACGCGGCCTGCTGGCGGTCCCGGCACCGCCGGTGACGTTCCTCGCACCCGGCCCCGCGGTGCGGTTCCCCTAGGCTGGGCACCATGCCCGAGATCACCGCGAACACCGTCCTCGTCGCCGACCGCGAGGACATCGAACTCCACACGTCCGACGACCACACGCTCGTCGGGGAACTCGCACGGCCGGCCGGGGGCGTGGCCCCGCGTGCCACGCTCGTCACCTTCCACCCCCTGCCGACGGCCGGAGGGTTCATGGACTCCCATGTGTACAAGAAGGCCGCGCACCGACTGCCGGCGCTCGCCGACCTCGCAGTCCTCCGGTTCAACACCCGCGGTACGAGTTCACCGCGAGGGACCTCCGAGGGTTCCTTCGAGGAGGGTGTGGGCGAGGAGCGCGACGTCCACGCGGCGATCGAGTACGCGGAGTTCCACGAGCTGCCGAACCGCTGGCTCGTCGGGTGGTCCTTCGGCACCGAACTCATCCTCAAGTACGGGACCGACCCCTCGATCGAGGGAGCGATCCTCCTCTCCCCGCCGCTGCATCGGGCGACGGATGCGGATCTCGAGGCGTGGGCCGCGTTCGGCAAGCCCCTCCTCGTCCTCGTCCCGGAGTTCGACGACTTCCTCCGCCCGGCCGAGGCGCGTGAGCGGTTCTCCCGCATCCCGCAGGCCGAGCTCGTCCCCGTCGAGGGGGCCAAGCACCTGTGGGTCGGTGAGAAGTACGTCCGCACCGTCCTCGACCGGATCGTCGCACGTGTGGCCCCGGACGTGGAGACCCCACTGCCGACCGAGGTGGACGAGACGCTCGTCGAGGGCTGAGACCCGCCCGCGGGAGCGGGCCGTCTTCACCCGCGAGCGCCCCGGAACGCAGGG
>NZ_BAAANO010000008.1:177156-209534 GCF_039529845.1 Brevibacterium samyangense
GGGTGTGGCGGACCCGCGTCCGCGCGTCCTCAGTTCTTCTTCCGGCCCGGGCCCGAGGCGCCCGCCGGCTCCCGGCCCGGTGCCCGGTCCGCGGCGCCGGCCTGCCCCTGCCCGCCGTTCTTCTCCTGCGGTGCGGGGGAGTCGGAGGCCGGCTTCGCCTCGGCGTCCGCGGTGTCGGAGGACTTCGTTGCCGGGTCCTTCACGTCCTCCTTCGGTCCGGCGTCGGTCTTCGCGTCGTCGGTCTTCGCGCCGTCCTGCTCCGACCCGGCCGGAGTCGTGACTGTCTTCCCGGAGCCCGCGGGGGTGTCCGCCCCCTTCTCCTTCCCGAGCAGCTGCTTCAACTCGTCCTTGTCCGCGATCTTCTCGGTCGGGACGGCCGCCGCGGCTTCCTGATCGGACTTGTCCTCCGTGAAGTCCACGTCCGCGAAGAGCGCGGGGGAGGCGAACATCGACCGCAGCTGTTCGAGCTGGGCGACGATCGTCCGACGCTGCTTCGTGAGCAGATCGACCTGGGACTGCGCGGCGGAGACGTTGCGCTTGGCCTCGGCCGCGGATTCCTCGATCGTCGCCTCGGCGGTCGTGCGGGCCTCGGAGATGAGGTCCTGGGCGCGCTTCCGGCCGTCGGCGATGATCTGGTCGGCCTTCTCGAGGGCCTCCTTGCGCGTCGCCTCGGCACGTTCGGCGGCCGCACGGGCCTCCTCGTCGGCCTTCTTCGCGCGCGCCTGGGCCTCCTCCATGAGTTTCGCGTTCTCCGCGGCGGCCTTCTCGAAGCGGTCCTTCTCCTCGGCCTCGAACGCCTGGCGCTTGTTCGCGAGTTCGACCTCGAGGTCGTTCGCGGCCTTGCGGGCGGCCTCCTGCTTCGCCTCCGCGGCGGCGACGAGCTCCTTCGCCTTCGCCTCGGCCTCGGACACGAGCTTCGCGGCGTCCTCCTTGGCCTTCGTCCGGACGGCGGTCGCCTCCTTCTCGGCGTCGGCACGGAGCGCGGCGATCTCGCGCTTCGTGCGCTCCTTCGCCTCGTTCGTCTCCGTGTCCGTCGTCGAGCGCAGCTGTGCGGCCTCGCGCTCGGCGGTCGTGCGGATCTCCTCGGCGCGCTTCTCGGCGGCCTGGATCGTCTCGCTCGCCCGGAGGTCCGCGGCCTGCGTGATCGAGTCGGCCTCCGCGCGGGCGTTGTTGAGCAGATCACCGGTCTCCGTGTGGATCCGGGCGCGCTGGCTCGAGGCGTCCGCGCGGGCCTTGTTCCGGATCGTCTCGGCATCGGCCGTGGCCTGGGCGAGGGTCTCCCGCGCCTGCGACTCGGCGATCTTGAGCAGGTGGTCGATACGGGAACCAGGAGGGCCGGCGGCCTCGGCGGCGTCGTTCGTCGCCTTCTTGAGCTGCTGCTTCACCTCGGAGAGCTCACCCGCGAGCTGGAGCTTGGCGCGGTCGGCGGAGATGACCTGGCTGCGGGCGTCCGCGAGTGCCTTCCGGAGGGATTCGATCTCCTGGTTGAGCTGACGCAGGCGGCTGTCGACCTCGGTCTTCTCGTAACCACGCATCGCTGTGCGGAACTCTTCGTTGGATGCCACTCTTCTTCGACTCCTCGAACGGATACGGACGGAAACTGCCGATTCCGTCGACCACGGTGTGCGTGCACGGATGTGATCGACGGAGCGGATGACCGGTGCCCACTCTACTGCCGCCCAGGTGGGATTCCGCTGGGAGCCGGAGGGGCGTCGGGGGCCACGCGACGCCGCCCTCGTGGGTCGACTAGGCTGGGCCGCGATTGTGGCATCCACCACGGCGACGACGCCGTCGCCGCCGGGTGCCACCCACCGTTCACGAACCGGTGCCGCAGCCGCCGGCCGAGGAGGAATTCCATGCCAGAAGCAGTCATCGTCGCAGGCGCCCGCACTCCGTTCGGGAAGATGTCGGGTGCGTTCGCGTCCCTGTCCGCCGCCGACCTCGGGGGTGCGGCCATCGCCGGTGCCCTCGACCGGGCGGGAGTCGCTCCGGAGGCGATCGAGTACGTCGTCATGGGACAGGTGCTCCAGGCCGGCGCGGGCCAGGGACCGGCACGGCAGGCAGCCGTGAAGGCCGGGATCCCGATGAGCGTCCCGGCGCTCACCATCAACAAGATCTGCCTGTCCGGGATCAACGCGATCGCCCAGGCCGCACTGCTCGTCCGGGCGGGGGAGTACGACGTCGTCGTCGCCGGCGGGCAGGAGTCGATGACGAACGCCCCGCACCTGCTCGAGAAGTCCCGCGCCGGCTACAAGTACGGCAACGTCACGGTGCGTGACCACATGGACCTCGACGGACTGTGGGACGCGTTCACCGACCAGGCGATGGGCGGCCTCACGGAATCCGCGAACGCCGGTGACCGGGAGTTCACACGAGAGGAGCAGGACGCCTTCGCCGCCGAGTCGCACCGCCGTGCCGCAGCAGCGCGCGACGGCGGACTGCTCGACGCCGAGATCGTGCCCGTCACCGTGAAGGGACGCAAGGGCGACACCGTCGTGAGTGCGGACGAGGGGATCCGTCCGGAGACCACCACCGAGGTGCTCGCGAAGCTCCGGCCCGCGTTCCGGCCCGACGGCACCATCACCGCCGGCTCCGCCTCGCCGATCTCCGATGGTGCGGCCGCGGTCGTCGTGATGTCGAAGGAGAAGGCGGAGGCGCTCGGGCTCACCTGGATCGCGGAGATCGGGGCCGCCGGCTGGACCGCAGGGCCGGACTCGACGCTCCAGCACCAGCCCTCGACCGCGATCCGCGAGGCCGCCCGCAAGCAGGGCGTCGACCCCGCCTCCTTCGACCTCTACGAGATCAACGAGGCCTTCGCCGCCGTCGGCCTCGCCTCGATGAAGGACCTCGGGATCGATGCGTCCAGGGTGAACGTCAACGGAGGTGCGATCGCGCTCGGACACCCGATCGGTGCCTCGGGCGCGCGGATCGTTCTCCAGCTCGCCCTCGAACTGCAGCGCCGCGGAGGCGGCTCCGGCGTCGCCGCCCTCTGCGGTGGCGGTGGTCAGGGCGACGCCCTCGTGCTCACCGTCCCGCAGGCCTGAGAACACCCGGGTCCGGGATCTTCCGGGCCCGGGGCCCCNNCCCCGCGCGGCGGACGCCGCGCGCGAACCGATCACGCCCACCCGAAGGAGTTCCCCATGCTCGTCGCTTTCTCCGTCGCCCCGATGCTCGGTCAGGACGACACCGGCTCGGTGCACAACGCGGTCGCCGCCGCGGTCAAGGTCGTCCGGGAGTCCGGACTCCCGCACTCGACGGACGCCATGTTCACGACCGTCGAGGGCGAATGGGACGAGGTGTTCGCCGTCGTCAAGGCCGCCACCGAGGCGGTCCAGGCGTTCGGCCCGCGCGTCTCCCTCGTGCTCAAGGCGGACATCCGCCCCGGCCACACCGGTGAGATCACCGGCAAGGTCGAGCGCCTCGAGAAGGCTCTCGACGACCTGGGCTGAGGGCTCCGGTGAATCCGGGCCGAGGGCTCTCGACGATCAGGGCCGAGGGCTCCCGGCGGAACCTCTGGTCGTGGTGCCTTTGGTACCCTGCCTGTTGGTCCCGTGCGTGATCGGCGCCGGGCCGGCCCCCATAGCTCAATGGATAGAGCAACGGCCTTCTAATCCGTAGGTTGCAGGTTCGAGTCCTGCTGGGGGCGCTCACGCGCGACCCGGCCCCCACTCCTCCGAGTCAACGGTTTCGCCCAGGGCGATCGATCCGGTTACCGCCCCGCGGATCGGAAACCGAATCGATCGCCCTCGTCGAATCCCTCGGCGAACCCGCAGGTGAGGAGCCGAATGGTCCTCTCGCGGGGGAAGTGCGAGCGCCCGATGGCCCACTCGCGGCCGTGACCGGCGTCACGGGACGGCGTGGCGAGTGGTGGGACGGTCCGGAATCCGGGAGAGTGGACCTGTGACGACCCCACCGAATCCCCCAGCGCTGTCCGTGAAGGTCCTCCCGGCCCTCACCGCCCTCGCCTCTCGTGTCGAGGAGGTGCGGTTCCCGCTCGAGACCTCCGATGCCGCCGCCGCACGTGAACTGCGGCAGTCCCTCGCGGACCAGCTCGGTGACTACCTCGTGCCACGGGTGGAGAACCAGGACGCACCCCTGCTCGTCGTCGTCGGTGGATCGACGGGTGCCGGCAAGTCGACCCTCGTGAACTCGATCGTCGGCAGCCGCGTCTCCACGCCCGGTGTCCTGCGACCCACCACCCGCTGGCCCGTTCTCGTGCACAATCCCGCGGACGCCGACCACTTCACCTCCGACCGGATCCTGCCCTCTTTGAAGCGTGTGGTGAAGGAGTCGACCGACCTCGGCACGCCGCAGGTGCGGCTCGTGGCGAGCGAGGCCGTCCCTGCCGGGCTCGCGCTCCTCGACTCGCCCGATATCGACTCCGTCGACGAGGGCAACCGGAAACTCGCGCGGCAGCTCCTCGCAGCTGCGGATCTCTGGCTGTTCGTCACCACGGCCGCCCGGTACGCGGACGCGGTCCCGTGGGAACTGCTCCACCAGTCGTCCGAGCGCGGGACGACCATCGCAATGGTGCTCGACCGCGTGCCCCCGCAGGCCAATCGCGAGGTGCGGCACCATCTCTCGACACTGCTCACGGAGGCGGGCCTCGGGGCCGCCCCGATCTTCACCGTCCCCGAACTCCAGCTCGTCGACGGCCTGCTCCCCGAGGCCGCCGTGTTCCCCGTGCAGTCCTGGGTCCTCGGCCTCGGCCGGAACACGACGGCCCGGGAACGCGTCGTCGCCCGCACACTCACGGGAGCCCTCGCAGCGGTTCCGGCCCGGGCCCGTGCGTTGGCGGAGAACTGCCGTACCCAGGAGGACGCGGCCGCGGCACTCGCGGACGCCGTCGACTCGGCATTCGGTGCGGCTCACGAGGAACTCGCACGGTCCCTCGTCGACGGTCGCGTGCTCCGCGGCGAAGTGCTCGCGCGCTGGCAGGACTTCGTCGGGACGGGCCAGTTCTTCCGGGGGATCGAACCCACGGTCGCCCGGCTGCGCGACCGGATCACGAACGCGGTGACCGGCAAACGCGATGCCGCGGGGCCCCTCGAACAGGCGATCGGCTCGAGCATCGCGCTGCTCGTGCGTGAACAGGCGATCGAGGCGCTCACGGAGACCGGAACCCGCTGGAGGTCCGTACCCGAGGGGCGTGCCCTCCTCGAGGCCACCTCGGCGGCTCCCACACTGCCGCCCGGCTTCGACGAGGCGCTCTCCCGGACGATCCGTGAGTGGTCGGACTCCGTGAACGACCTCGTCCGCGAGGTGGGTCAGAGCAAACGGGCGAAGGCCCGTATCCTCTCGTTCGGGGTCAACGCCGTCGGAGCCGTGCTCATGCTCGCCGCTTTCGCCGGCACCGGAGGACTCACCGGGGTCGAGGCCGGGATCGCCGGAGGCACCGCCGCGGTGTCGGGCAAGCTCCTCGACACGATCTTCGGGGACCAGGTCACGCGGGACCTCGCCGCCACTGCGCGGTCCGGCCTGCTCGAGCGCGTCGACGCCGTCCTCGCGGGGGTCCGTGGTCCCTTCGACCGCGCCCTCGCCACACACGAGGTGCCGCCCCGGTTCTCCGGGACGCTCACCGCCGCTGCCGATCGACTGGAGGGAACCCTGTGAGCCGGGTGACGCACGAGGACATCGCACGACTGGTCCGCGGGATCGACACGGCCCTCGGGCTCGAGGACGGGCGGATCTCCCCGGAGACCACGGCGCGTGCCCGGACGCTCCTCGAGAAGTCCCGTTCACGCATGGACCTCGGCGAGGACTACACCGTCGTCGCGTTCGCGGGGTCGACGGGCTCGGGCAAGTCCTCCCTCTTCAACGCCGTCGCGGGACTCGACATCGCGCGCGTGGGTGTCCGCCGCCCGACGACCTCCGAACCGACCGCGTGTGTGTGGGGCGACGGCGGCGAGGAGCTCCTCTCGTGGCTCGGCGTCCCGGTGCAGAAGCGCACGTGGCGCGAGAGTGCCCTCGACGGCGACGACGAGGCGTCGCTCCACGGACTCGTCCTCGTCGACCTGCCCGATCACGACTCCACCGCCCCCGAGCACCGGATCGAATCCGATCGTATGGTCGAGCTCGTCGACGTCGTGTTCTGGGTCGTCGATCCGCAGAAGTACGCGGACTTCTCCCTCCACTCCCATTACCTCTCGCAGCTCACCGAACACGCGAGCAACATGGTCGTCGTCCTCAACCAGATCGACCGACTGTCGGCGGAGGAGCGGAAGGCGTGCCTCGAACACCTCGGTGCCCTGTTGCGTGCCGACGGGCTCGGGGATGCCCGGGTCATGGCCGCCTCGGCGGTCACCAGGGAAGGTGTCCCACAGTTGCGCGAGGTCCTCACGGGCACGGTCGCGGCGCGTGAGGCGGCCTCGGAACGACTCGCCTCGGACCTGCGCGCACTCGCCGCGGACATCCGGGCCGAACTCGGCGATCCCCTCGCGGACCCGACCTCGCTGCCCGGTACGGAACGGCTCGTGGACGCGATGATCGACGCCGCCGGAGTCCCGGCGCTCGCGCAGACGGTCGAGGACGACTACCTGCGCAGGGCCTACCGGCAGACCGGCTATCCGGTGCTCGCCTGGATGCAGCGAGGGCAGGCGGACCCGCTCGGCGCCGGTCACGGTGCCACCCGTGACGAGCTGCTGCGCGCCGCGACCCCGGAGACCACCCGCACCCAGAGTGCCCGCGTGAACCTCGCGGCACGCGAACTCGTCGCCGAGGCGGTCGGTTCTCTTCCGGCCCCGTGGCAGCAGGCGGTCGCCGCGGCCGAGAAGTCCAGCACGGCCGAACTCACCCACACCCTCGACACCGCGGTCACCGCGGTGAAGCTCGAACGTGTGACTCCCGGCTGGTGGGGCGGTGCACGATTCGCGCAGATCCTCTTCTTCGTCCTCACGTGCCTCGGAGTGCTCGGGCTCGTGGTCGCCGCGGTCGCCGCTCTCGTCGGTGCGGGGGAGATCCTCGGCTCCTGGTGGGTGTGGACGGCACCGGCCGTGTGTCTCATCGTGGGCATCGTCGGGTCGCTCATCACCTCGGGCCTCGCCCGAAGGGCCCGGGAACGAGGCGCGGCCGAGGCGGCCGAGGACGTGCGGACCCGCCTCACCGCGGCGGTCCGTCAGGCGGCCGCGGGTACCTATCTCGAGCCCATCACGGCGATCCTCGCCGAACACAAGCGGGTGTGGGAGTCCCTGCGCTGACGGTTCCGCCGGAAGCGCGCCGGCAGTCCACCCCGTGTGTCACCAGCACCGGGCCGCACGATGCGTCACGGCCCTGTGGACGGAGACCTCTCCGTCCACAGGGCCGTTCGTCGTCTCGTGCGCAGTGGCGCTCCCGGCGCACGGTGATGTCGGCGGGGACGGCCGGTCACCGGGACCGGCCGGTCCGCTCGAGGAGGATCCCGTGAAACTCATGAATCATTTCGTCGGCACGGTCGGTACACAGCCCCGGAAACACTCCTTCGAGAACGGTGAGGAGGTGGCCTCGTTCCGCATGGCGGTGAACTACTCCGTCCTCAACACGGAGACCGGGGCGTTCGTCGACAAGGAGACCACCTGGTTCGAGGTCCAGATGTACGGATCCCTCGCGACACACGCGACGAGTTCGCTGGTTCCCGGCATGAACGTCGTGGTCGTCGGGCGACTGCGGGTCCGGGAATGGAGCACCGACCAACGGAACGGGACGACCATTCAGATCGTGGCGTCGGCCGTCGGCGTGAACCTGCGGTTCGGCGAGGTCCGTTTCACCAAGGTCCAGCGGACGGACGTCGCGACACCCGCCACACGCGGTGCGGACGCCGACGCACCGGTGGCGGATCGCTGGGGTGGAATGGCACAGGCGCCGGGAACACCCGCTGTGGATGCCCCGGGAACGGAGACGGAGGATCCCGGCGTCGGCACGCACGACGAGGACGTGGCCGAGCCGGTGACCGTCGGTGTCGGCGCGACCGGCGACGATGCTCCGGGGCGGAACGAGGATCCGCCCTTCTGAACGACTCCGGTGCCCCGGACGGTCCCGACGCCCGCGGGGAGCCGGGGCCGACGCACGGGACCCCGGTTCGGCGCGCGGCGGTCGGGAAGGGACTCCGGGGATGGTTACAGTGAAGATGTGAAACCCGTTTCCGCATCCGTGCCCCCCGGTCGTCCTCGCGAGGCCCGCGCGTTCCGACGGTCGCGCGCCGCGCGGCCCGCCGTCGCCGTGCTCTCCGCGCTCGTCGGCCTCACCCTCGGTGGCTGTTCCTTCCTCGCGCAGACCTCCTCCGAGCCGACCGCCTCGGAGACGACGACCGTGTCCGTGGAGGAGGCCGCGGTCGTCGACGAGGTCGTGGCCGCCCTCGAACCGGTGCTCCATCAGGACGACGCCCCGTTCCCGGATTCCGCTCGACTCTTCGAGGTCCTCACGGATGCCGGCTACCCCGCGGAGGACCTCGAGGCCTCCCTCGACGAGTCCCCGCTCGGACACGAGGTGCCCTCGAAGATGTTCGGTGTGAAGACCGACCGCGGATGCGTCGTGGGCGAGGTCCGGGACGGCGAGGCGACGGCGGAACTCGTCCCGGAATCGGAGTCGAACGGCAGCTGCCTTCTCGGCGAGGTCGACCGGCCCGAAGGTGTCGAGGCGCCGACCGGGGAGGAGCGGGCGGAGGGCGCCGACGACAACGGCAAGGGCCACCTCCCGCACGAGGACATCAACGGAGATCCCGCGGAACCGGAGTCCGCCGACTCCGGGGCCGGCGCGGAACCGGACTCGGGGGCCGACGACGAGGGGCGGGACGCAGGATCCGGATCGTCCTCCGGATCCTCCGGGGAATCCACGCTCGGGGGCACGGACGGCTGAACGACGCGCGTGCTGCGACAGACCGGAGCGTCACGACCGACTAGACTGCGAAGCCTATGGCGGAATTCATTTACCAGATGTACAAGGCGCGCAAGGCGCACGGTGACAAGGTCATTCTCGACGACGTCTCGATGTCGTTCTACCCCGGTGCCAAGATCGGCATGGTCGGACCGAACGGCGCGGGAAAGTCGACGATCCTCAAGATCATGGCCGGGCTCGAGCAGCCGTCCAACGGCGACGCACGACTGAGCCCGGGATACACCGTCGGCATCCTTCTCCAGGAACCTCCGCTCAACGAGGAGAAGACCGTCCTCGGCAATGTCGAGGAGGGCGTCGGCGAGATCAAGACGAAGCTCGACCGGTACAACGAGATCTCCGAGCTCATGGCGGATCCGGATGCGGACTTCGACGCTCTCATGGAGGAGATGGGCAAGCTCCAGGAGGCGATCGACGCCGCGGACGCCTGGGACCTCGACTCGCAGCTCGAACAGGCGATGGACGCCCTGCGCTGCCCGCCGCCGGATGCCGATGTGTCGGTGCTATCCGGTGGTGAGCGCCGCCGTGTCGCACTCTGCAAGCTCCTTCTCGAGAAGCCGGATCTCCTGCTCCTCGACGAGCCGACCAACCACCTCGACGCCGAATCCGTGCTGTGGCTCGAGCAGCACCTGTCCTCGTACCCCGGTGCCGTCATCGCCGTGACCCACGACCGGTACTTCCTCGACCACGTGGCCGAGTGGATCGCCGAGGTGGACCGCGGGCACCTGTACCCCTACGAGGGCAACTACTCGACCTACCTCGAGAAGAAGCGCGAGCGCCTCCAGGTCCAGGGCAAGAAGGATCAGAAGCTGCAGAAGCGCCTCGCCGAGGAACTCGAGTGGGTGCGCTCGAACGCCAAGGCCCGCCAGACCAAGTCGAAGGCCCGTCTGGCCCGGTACGAGGAGATGGCGGCGGAGGCGGAGAAGACCCGCAAGCTCGACTTCGAGGAGATCCAGATCCCGCCGGGCCCGCGCCTCGGCGACATCGTCATCGAGGCGAACGACCTCGAGAAGGGCTTCGACGGACGGAAGCTCATCGACGGACTCTCCTTCTCGCTGCCGCGCAACGGCATCGTCGGTGTCATCGGCCCGAACGGTGTCGGCAAGTCGACGCTGTTCAAGACGATCGTCGGGCTCGAGCCGCTCGACGGTGGTTCGCTCAAGGTCGGCGAGACCGTGAAGATCTCCTACGTCGACCAGTCGCGTGCGGGCATCGACCCGGAGAAGAGCCTGTGGGAGGTCGTCTCCGACGGACTCGACTACATCCAGGTCGGTGCCGTGGAGATGCCCTCACGCGCCTATGTGTCCGCGTTCGGCTTCAAGGGCCCGGACCAGCAGAAGAAGGCCGGCGTGCTCTCCGGTGGTGAGCGCAACCGCCTCAACCTCGCGCTCACGCTCAAGCAGGGCGGCAACCTCCTGCTCCTCGACGAGCCCACGAACGACCTCGACGTCGAGACCCTGGGCTCGCTCGAGAACGCGCTGCTCGAATTCCCGGGTTGTGCCGTGGTCGTCTCCCACGACCGGTGGTTCCTCGACCGCGTCGCCACGCACATCCTTGCGTGGGAGGGCACGGAGGAGAACCCGTCCCAGTGGTACTGGTACGAGGGCAACTTCGAGTCCTACGAGAAGAACAAGGTGGAACGTCTCGGTGAGGAAGCGGCCCGCCCGCACCGCGTCACCCATCGTCGCCTCACCCGCGACTGAGACATCCGCCGGCGGAGGCCTCCGGGGACACCGTTCCCGGTTCCCACCCCGGAACGGCCCGAGGCGCCGGTACCGTGATCGGTACCGTCGACTCGGCGCGTTCGTGAGGGGCGGCGGTCTCAGCGGACGAGTCCGCGACCGCCCTCGGGCTTCACCCGCATCATGCCCTGCTGGGCGACGGTCGCGAGCAGGGTGCCGTCCTGCGCGAAGATCCGACCGGCGCCGAGGTTGCGACCGCCCTCGGCCGACGGTGAGATCTGCGAGTAGAGCATCCACTCGTCGGCCGCGATGGGGCGGTGCCACCACATCGCGTGGTCGAGACTCGCGAGCCGCAGCCCCGGGGTCATCCACGACAGTCCCTGCCTGCGCAGCCCGGACTCGAGAAGGTTGAAGTCGCTCGCATAGGCGAGCGCCGCGGAGCTGAGCAGCTGATCGGCGGGGAACGCCGCCGAGGTACGGATCCACACGGACTGGTGCGCGACCTTCTCCCCGTGGTGGTGGAGGTAGATCGCGGGCTCGACGAGTCGCAGATCGAAGGGCCGCTTCACGACCCACTCGCGCACGTGCGGCAGGTCGACGTCTCCGACGAGTTCGCGCAGCTCCGGGCAGTCCTCGGGCGCCGGCACGCCCTCGGGGAACGGATCCTGGTGCTCGAACCCCTCCTGGCGCTCCTGGAACGACGTCATGACGCTCATGATCGGCGCGCCCTTCTGGTACGCGTGGACCCGGCGTGCGGAGAACGACCCGCCGTCACGGAGCACCTCGACGCCGAAGGTGATGGGTTCGCGGGCATCGCCGGCCCGGAGGAAGTAACCGTGCATCGAGTGGATCGGCCGGTCCTCGGCCACCGTGCGTCCGGCGGCGACGACGCACTGGGCGAGCACCTGCCCACCGAACACCCGCTCGTCCGGTTTGTACTGGCTGATCCCCTCGAAGAACACGTCCTCCTGGGTGTTCGGCAGTGCTGCGGTCTCCTGGAGGTCGAGGACCTCGAGCAGGGCCGCCACGTTCTCTTCGGCGCTCACATCTGTCTCCCGTCGATTCGGCTACCCGAGAAGTCTAGGACCGCGGCACCGGGCGGACCGCACCCGGGTGGCAAGATGGAGCGCATGGAACCGACCCTCACGAACCCCCTCATCACCGGCCCATTCACCCGGGTGCACATCGAACTGCGGTGGGGCGACATGGACGCCTACGGCCACGTGAACAACGTCACGCAGTTCCGGATCCTCGAGGAGGCCCGGGTGCGGGCCTTCGGTTCCCCGACGGCCGCCCGGGACGTCGCAGCTCCCGCACCCGAGGCGCCGGCCGGCCGATCCGTCCACGGCACCGTCCTGCCGAAGGTCCTCGGGGCCGCCTCGACGGACACCGATCTCCTCGTGTCCTCGCACCGCATCGAGTACCGCAGCCCGATCCCGTACCGGGAGGGCCCCATCGCAGTCGACACCGTCATCACTGGAGTCGGTCCGGCCACGATGGACGTCGCGTACACGATCACGGAGACGGACGGATCGCAGGTGTACACGGTCGCGGAGACCGTCGTCGTGTTCGTCGATTCCGGCACGGGACGACCCCGCCGTCTCACGGAGGAGGAGACCGCAGCGATCGAACCATTCATCGGTGCACCGGTGAGGATGCGACGGAAGTGAGCGCACGCGTCCTCGTCCTCGGCTCGGACGCCGACTTCCACGACTGGCACTCCTTCACCGGACGGGCGGCCCGCCTCGACCCCGAGGCCGCCGTCCGGATGAGCGTCCACGGGGATGTGCTCGTCGTCTCGAGCGCGCCCCTGTACCCGCACGGGCTGGGGGACCGGACACCGTTGGCGATCGGCATGCGGATGATCCGGTTGCCGTTCCCCGAGCACGACGGCCTCGACGTCGTCGTCCCGGCCGCCGCGCTCCTCGACCGGTTCGCCCGCGGTCGGGCCGAGGGGATCCGGGAGATCCCGGTTCCGCCCCAGGAGGTCCGTGCGAGCTGGGCGGGGATCGCCCCACCGCGCGGACCGTGGGAACCGGCGGGACACCTCGGCACCGCGGACCTGCGCCGGGTCGCGCGGGACGGGATCGAGGCGGTGGCGGCCGGCACCCCGGAGGGCGCGGGGAGCCATGCGGTGCAGCAGTTGCGCACCCGGATCTGGTCGACCCCGTTGACGGCGAGCGTCGAGTTCCCGATCCCGGCAGCGGTCGCGTTCGCGCTCGAGGGACTCGGGTTCCTCGGGGCGGAGACCGAGGACGCCCGGGTGTTCGTGTGCGGCCGCTGGGTGCGTGTGAGCACTGCGTTCGGGCACGTGCTCAGCAAGTTCTGACGGTGGGGCGCCCCACTCCCGATCGAACCGCCGCCCGGGAGAACGACCCGGTCAGGCGAGCGGGAGGTGCGGGGTCCCCGCGGCCTGGCCCGGCTCGGGATCCCGCGTGTTCACCATGGCGGCGGCGGCGCGCTGGAAGTAGTCCCACATGACGGCCTCGTAGAGCGGCGGCGGAGCCACCTCGTCGAGCGCGGTCCGCATGTGGGCGAGCCAGTGGTCACGCGCCTTCGTGTCGATCGGATAGGGAAAATGCCGCATCCGCAGGCGGGGGTGACCGCGCTCGGCCTGGTAGGTGCCGGGGCCGCCGAAATACTGTTCGAGGAACGTCTGCAGACGGTGTTTTGCTCCCTCGAGTGCATGTCCCTCGGGGTACATCGCGATGAGGAAGTCATCGGCTGCGACCTCGCGGTAGAAGACGTCGACGAGTCGGCGGAAGGTCTCGTGACCGCCGACGGCCTCGAACACGGTATCGGGCGCAGTGGGGGAGGGGTTGTCGGTCATCGGTCCATTGTGTCAGGCGACGGGCGGATGCGTCGTCCGTCAGGACCGACGGTCCGTCGTGCCGTCCGCGGCCGTGGCACCGGAGGCCGGAACCCCGGTGCCGGTGCGTGCGTCGTCCTCGCCGGAGGGAGCGGTGTCCTCGGGGGAGTCGGTCTCCGAGGTGCGCGAGGCGGACACGGGATCCGGGAAGGTGCGGACGAGCGTCTGCTGCTGGAGCGGGATGCTGATGCCCCGGGCGTCGAGCTGACGCTTGAGACGGGCCCGGAAGGCACGGGCGACGGTCCACTGCTCACCCGGCTGCGTCTTGATGACGGTCCGGATCGTGAGGGATTCGCCACTGATCGCCTCGACACCCCAGATCTCGGGCTCCTCGAGGATCGCGGCATCGATCTTCGGGTCCTCGCGCATGGCGGCGATGGTGTCCGCGATGACGTCGTCGATCGTCGACTGGTCCGCGGTGTAGGGGACCGGCACGTCGAGCACCGCACGTCCCCAGCCCTGGCTCTGGTTGCCCACCCGGAGGATCTCGCCGTTGCGAACGTGCCAGAGAGTGCCGTCGACGCTGCGGACCTTCGTCGCCCGGAGGCCGACCTCCTCGACGACGCCGATCGCCTCACCGAGGTCGACGACGTCCCCGATGCCGTACTGGTCCTCGACGACGATGAAGAAACCGGACAGGTAGTCCCGCACGAGTTCCTGCGCACCGAAACCGATCGCGATGCCGGCGATACCCGCGGAGGCGAGAACGGGAGCGAGGTTGAAGCCGAGTTCCGTGAGGATCATGAGGATCGCGATGGCGAAGATCACGATCGAGGCGACCGACCCGAGCATGGAACCGACGGTGTTGCCGCGTTGTTTGCGGCGTTCGAAGATGATCGCCTCGGCGGATCCGTGTTCGACCGCGGCGAGGCGCGCCATGCTCGAACTCGTTCCGCGCGCGATGTCCGTCGCGAACTTGTGGATGAGCTTGCGCGCGACGAAGTTGAGGATGACCGCGACGATGAGGATGAGAAGGATCCGCAACGGGGTACCGAGCAGATCCGCCCAGGTGAGGCCGAACGGGGTCTTCGCCTGCTCGGTCACCTCGCGGACCACCTCGGCGGTCGTCGGACTGCTCGACGCGGGTGCGGGGGCTCCCGCGAGAAGGGTCTCGGCACCGCGCGCGGCGATGGATCCGGCAGGGACGTGGAGGATCGATGGGTTCAACACGGCTCCTCACCGTAATGAGCGTTCCTGGACGGGGCACCACAGGGCCCTGAGTGACGGCTCAGTGACGCTTTATCCGATGCGCGTACGAGCACTGTCGCACATCCGTCACGCCGGTCGCACCCCACCGGTGACGGGCGACGGTGGCACGGGCCCCGGCCGGACGCCTCAGCCCGCCGAAACGGCGCGGCACCGCAGTGCACGTTCGGCATTGTCGAGGTTCTCGCGCATGAGCCGCACGAGTCCCTTCGGCGCAGCCGGGTGGGCGTCGAGCCACTCCCGTGCAGCGGAAACCACCTGCGGCGAAGCGGGTGGGAAGAGTGCGAGCGTGAGGGTCTGCGCGATCTCGAGGGTCCGCAGTTCCCACCACCCGGCGACACGGTCGAAGTACTCGGTGTCGAACGCGGAGAGATCACCGGCGGGGGACACAAGAGCGCCGTCCGGTCGTTCGAGACCCATGGCGAAACCGCGCGCCACCGCGGCGACCATCGCGTTGGGCGCTGCGGTGTCGCCGACCAGTTCGTGGAATGCCCGCGTCTTCACCGCCGGATCTGCGGCGGCGGCCCGGGCGGTGGCGGCCTGCCGACGGCCCGCGGCCGTGTCGTCGTCGGCGAGGACGGCGGAGATCCGGGCCTCGTCGGCGATACCGGCGGCGGCGAGTGCGATGAGGATCTCCCAGCGGAGGTCCGTGTCGACGGTGAGACCCGCGAACGGCGTGCGGCCGGAATCGAGGATCTCCGTGAGTCGGAGGTGCTGATCGGCGTCCGCAGCGTGCCGGGTGAAGGCCTGGAAGAACTGGAGCTGCTGATCCGAGCCGGCGGGGACCTCGGTGAGGAGGTCCCACAGCCGCGCGGCGACCCGGGTGCGGACGGCAGGGCGGTCCGCCGCCGGGAGATAGGCCTCGATCGCCGTCGTGAGCTGCCGGAACTGCACGAGCAGCCCGGTCGAGTGCGTGACGGCGGGCAGGTGCTCGAGCAGCATGTCGATGTACGCAGTGGCGGGGAGCTCGCCGTCGCGGACCATGTCCCACACCGTCGAGAGCACGACGAGCTGTGTGAGCGAGTCCTCGAATCCGCCGAGGTGCGCGGTCGCGAGATCGAATGACTGCGCGTCGAACCGCACCTTCGTGTAACTGAGATCCGCGTCGTTCACCACGACGAGGTCGGCGGACCGCGCGGCCGCATCGAGTGGGACCTCCGCGCGTTCCGCGTCGAGATCGACCTCGAGGAACGCGACGCGCCGGACGGAGGAATCGTGGACCCGGTAGAAGCCGAGGCCCACGCGGTGGGGACGGAGCGACGGGACCGGGCGCCCGTCGAGGACGAAGGGTTCCTGGAGCAGTGCGAGGGACTCGATGCTCTGCTCACCCCGGGTGATCTCCGGACGGATGAGTGTGACACCGGATTCCTCGAGCCACAGTGCGGACCAGGCGCGCAGATCCCGGCCCGAGGCGTCCGCGAGTTCCGAGAGCAGGTCCGCGAGCACGGTGTTCGACCAGGCGTGCTTCTCGAAGTACGCCCGCAGTCCGGCGAAGAACGCGTCCCGGCCGACCCAGGCGACGAGCTGTTTGAGCACCGAGGCGCCCTTCGCGTACGTGATGCCGTCGAAGTTCACCTCGACGTCCTGGAGGTCCTCGATGGGCGCGACGATGGGATGCGTGGACGGAAGCTGGTCCTGCCGGTAGGCCCAGGACTTCTCGAGGGTCGCGAAGGTCGTCCACGCGTCCGTGAAGCGGGTGGTCTCCGCCGTCGCGAGGGTCGACATGAACTCCGCGAAGGACTCGTTGAGCCACAGGTCGTTCCACCACTTCATCGTCACGAGGTCCCCGAACCACATGTGGGCGAGCTCGTGGAGGATCGTGACCGCGCGGCGCTCGACCATGGCCTCCGTCGGGCGGGACCGGAAGACGTAGTTCTCGAGGAAGGTGACGGCTCCCGCGTTCTCCATGGCCCCTGCATTGAACTCGGGGACGAAGAGCTGGTCGTACTTCTCGAAGGGGTACGGGGTCCCGAAGAGCTCCTCGTAGAAGGCGAAGCCCTTCCGGGTGATGTCGAAGATCTCCTCGGCGTCGAGGTGCGTCAGGAGGGAGGCCCGGCAGAACACGCCGAGGGGGACCTCCTCGCCGTCGCTCGAGTCGAGGGACGAACGGACGGATGCGTAGGGGCCCGCGATGATCGCGGTGATGTAGCTGGAGATGCGCGGGGTCGGGGCGAAAGCCCACACCCGGAGATCCGTGCCCGGCGTGTCCTTCGCCTCGCCGTCGAGGCCGAGACCCGCGAGCACAGCTGCGGCGTCCTCGGGCTCCGGGCTGGGGGAGTTCGACACGACCGTCCAGTGCGCGGGCGCGACGATCGTGAACGAGAAGCTCGCCTTGAGATCCGGCTGTTCGAAGACCGCGAAGACGCGCCGGGCATCCGGGACCTCGAACTGGGTGTACAGATAGGTCTCGTCGTCGACCGGGTCCACGAAGCGGTGCAGTCCCTCACCGGTGTTCATGTAGAGGAACTCGGCATCGACGACGAGTTCGTTGTCCTGGGCGAGACCCGGCAGTGCGATCCGGCCGGGGGAGACGACCTCGTCCGGGTCGAGTTCCCGGCCGTTGAGCACCACGGAGTGGACCGAGTGCGTGATCGCGTCGATGAAGGTCGAGGCTCCCTCCTCACCGCGGAAACGCACCGTCGTCACCGATCGGAAGTGGTCACCGGCACCGTCGAGGACGAGCGTGATCTCGTAGGAGGTGACGCTCACGAGAGCGGCGCGTGTGGTGGCTTCCTGACGGGTGAGATTGTGCTGCGGCACCGGGGACCTCCGTGTTTGGGGTGCGATCACAAAAGTGGGAAGATCGAACTCGCCACATTGTTCCACGGACCACGGACACCACCTGGAGCAGGCCGCCCGCGGCGGACCGCCGACGGATCCGCGGTCCCTGCACTCCTCGATCCCGACGCCCCGTACGAAGGAGACCCGCCGATGGCTGCGAACACTCTCGACTTCTGGTTCGACCCGATGTGCCCCTGGGCCTGGATGGCTTCCCGCTGGGCCCTCGAGGTGACGAAGGTGCGCGACGTGGACGTGAAGTTCCACGTCATGAGCCTCGCCGTCCTCAACGAGGGCCGCGACGAGCTCCCCGAGGCCTACAAGGAACGCATGACGAAGGCGTGGGGCCCCGTGCGTGTCGTCATCGCCGCTGCCGAGCAGCACGGCGAGGAGGTCATCGAGCCCCTCTACACCGCGATGGGCACCCGCATCCACCCCGGTGGCAACGACGACTTCCCGACGGTCATCGCCGAGGCGCTCGCCGAGGTCGGCCTGCCCGCCGAACTCGCGGCGGCGGCGGACTCGACGGAATGGGACGCGTCGCTGCGTGCCTCGCACGAGGACGGCATCTCCCGCGTGGGTGAGGACGTCGGCACGCCGGTCGTCGCGGTCGGCGACGTCGCGTTCTTCGGCCCGGTCGTGACGCCGGCACCCAAGGGCGAGGACGCCGGCCGTCTCTTCGACGGCCTCCTCGCCGTCGCCGGCACCCCCGGCTTCTTCGAACTCAAGCGCACCCGCACCCAGGGCCCGATCTTCGACTGACCGATCGTCACCACACCACCACCTCACGTAAGGACTCTCATGAAGGTTCATCTCGGAACCGACCACGCGGGCTTCGAGTTCAAGGAGGCGCTCAAGGCGCACCTGACCGAGGCCGGATTCGAGGTCGTCGACCACGGCGCCCACGAGTACGACGCACTCGACGACTACCCGGCGTTCTGCATCGCCGCGGCGCAGGCCACGGTCGACGACCGCGAGGCCGGTCTCGACTCGCTCGGTGTCGTCGTCGGCGGCTCGGGCAACGGTGAGCAGATGGCGGCCAACAAGGTGAAGGGTGCCCGTGCGGCACTCGCCTGGAACACCGAGATCGCGAAGCTGGCGCGGGAGCACAACGACGCCCAGATCGTCTCCGTGGGCGCCCGTCAGCACTCGCAGGAGGAGGCGTTCGCGATCGTCGACGCCTTCCTCGCCGAGCCCTTCTCCGGCGACGAACGGCACTCCCGCCGGATCGGCATCATGCGTGCGTACGAGGACAACGGCACCGTCTGAGTCCTCCTCCGACTCCGGCGACGAGAGGTCCCGGGACCGGCGCCCCGCGCGTCGGACCCGGGACTTCGTCGTGTCCGGGGGAGCGGGCCGGTCGAGGGGCGCCGAGGCGCCACGCACCTCGGACACCGCGCCGGCGCCTCGGCCCCGCTCGAGGCCCCCGTGATCCACCCGCAACATATTGCGTTTCGGCCGTGCAAACTCTGTGTGTGGAGTACGTGCGCACTCTTGACCGTGCGGCACGGCCGTGGTCGGCTGGGAAAGTACCCTGCCTGAACCGGGGTCGTCCGAGCGTGAGTTCCATCGCACGCGTGCCCTGTCCTGCCCGCAGGTTCATGGGAAATGCGGGTCCCCCGATGCAGCTGGGCTGTTTGACCCGCGTCCCGGTCCCGTGGTGAAGTGAACAGTCCCTGAAAAACCCGGAGGAAGCGACTGAGAGTTCGCCGTCCACGCACAAGAGTGCGGCGCGGCCGACGTACGTACTGCTGCACGCGAAGGAGGTGACCCGTGACCCGTGGCTCGCACATGCCGACGGAACCCACCGCGGACACTCTTCCCGTGGCGGACGTCTCACCCCGTGAGCTCGGTGAGGAAGTACGCAAGCACCGCGTCCGACGAGGTCTGCGGCAGGGCGATCTCGCCGAGCGCGCCGGGCTCAGCACCTCCTTCATCAGCCAGTTCGAGCGTGGCCTCACCGACTCGAGCATCAGCTCGCTGGCCCGCATCTGCGCGGCCCTCGGGATCCCGGTGGGCGCGCTGTTCCGCGCCGCTCCCGCCGGCGAGCGGGTCCTCCGCCGGGAGGACGCGCCGACCGAGGTGACCGGCGGGTGCACCCGCACGGAGTACAGCCGGGCCGCCCTCGACCTCGACCTCCACGTCATCCGGCTCGAACCGGGTGCCGCGAGTGCGGAAACGCCCGAGACCCATGACCGGCAGCACGAGATCCTCGTGTGTCGCGCCGGTTTCGTCGCCGCCGAGCTCGACGGGGTGCAACACATCCTCCGGACCGGCGACTCCATCGACTTCCCGTCCGAACGACCCCATCGCCTCGTGAACATCGGTCACGTCGCGGCAGAACTCGTCTGGGTGGTCGCGGACGCACCGTCCGCGTCCCGCACCCGGACCTCCCCCCGACACGACATCAGACCCGAAGGAGACCCCTCATGAAGAAACGCCTGCAGACGCTCGCGGTTCTCGGCGCGGGCGCCGTACTGCTCACCGGTTGCATGCAGGGAGGTGAGGCTGCCGAGGTCGACCCCGCGGCCTTCGCCGACCCGGTCGCCGGCGAGGTCCCCGAGGGGTCCCTCGAGGGGACCTCGATGACCTTCGTGTCCTGGGGCGGCGGCTTCCAGAACGTCCAGGAGGAGGCGTTCAGCACGCCCTTCGCGGAGACCACCGGCGCCACGCTGCTGTCCGACGGTCCGACGGACATGGCGAAACTCCAGGCGCAGGTCGAGGCCGGTCACGTCTCCTGGGACGTCGTGAACGCCGCTCCGAACTACGCGACGGCCCACTGCGACACCCTGTTCGAGAAGCTCGACTACGACCTCATCGACGTCTCGAAGATCCCCGAGGGGATGCCGCAGGGCGAGTGCTACGTGCCCTCGCTCAGCTACTCGTACACGTTCTTCTACGACGCGGACACGTACGGTGACAATCCGCCCACGGGCTGGCAGGACTTCTTCGACACGGAGAAGTTCCCCGGCACACGGGGGATCGACGGCCGGGCCACCCCGACCGGAGGTACGTACGAGGCGGCGCTCCTCGCGGACGGGGTCGCACCCGAGGACCTCTACCCGCTCGACACCGCGCGTGCGATCGACGCCTTCCGGTCGATCGACGACTCACTGGTCTTCTGGACCTCGGGCGCCGAGCAGACGCAGATGATCCAGGGCGGCGAGGTCGACATGATCATGGGCTGGTCGGGTCGCGTCTTCGAGGCGAACCAGTCCGGGACGAACTTCGCCCCTGTCTGGAACCAGGGATTCATGGCGAACGACTCCTTCTCGATCGCGAAGGGCTCGAAGAACGTCACCGCTGCGCACGCCTACATCAACTTCGCGCTCGGTGAGGCCCAGCAGGCGCAGATGGCGGAGGGGTCGTCCTACTCCCCGGTGAACACGGACTCGGAGCCCGCGCTCTCCCCGGAGGCCCAGGAGTTCAACGTCGCCCGTCCCGAGGTCGTCGAACAGTCCCTCACCGCGAACCCCGAGTACTGGGGTCCGAACCTCGATCAGCTCTCCGCCGACTGGCAGGCGTTCATCAACAGCTGATCCCCCGTTCATCCGTGTGGCGCCCGGTCACCGGCCTCGGACAGAGGTCGTCCGGGGCCGGGCGCCGCACGGCACATCATCACCCGAGCGAACAGAAACCGGAGGTGGCCTGTGGCTGCTGCGAATCCGGGGAAGCGCGCCCTCCCACTGCCGTATCTGACACTGGTCCTGCCGGTCGTCGTCGTGGTGGTCGTGGCGTTCGTCGTCCCCGTCCTCTTTGTCCTCGTCCGTGCATTCACGGACCCACAGGTCGGACTGCAGAACTTCGTGTGGTTGTTCACCGAGTCGTTCAATCTCGAACTGCTGTGGCGCACCATCCGGCTCGCGTTCACCGCCACCGTGGTGACCGCACTCCTCGGTTATCCCTTCGCCTACCTCATCGCGACATCGAGCAAGCGGGTGGCCGGAATCCTCATGCTCATCGTCCTGCTGCCGTTCTGGACGTCGATGATGGTGCGGACCTTCGCATGGATCATCATCCTGCAGCCCAACGGCGTGCTCAACAGCATCCTCGGGCCGCTCGGTGTGCCGACGATCAGCCTGCTGGGCACACAGACCGCGGTGCTCATCGGCATGTGCCAGGTGCTCATGCCCTTCATGGTGCTCCCGATGGCCTCCGTCATGCAGTCGATCGACATGCGGATCCCGCTCGCGGCGCAGATCTTCGGCGCGCACCCGGCGAAGGCGTTCGCCCAGGTGTACCTGCCGATGTCGCTGCCGGGCGTGTTCTCCGGGACGCTCATCGTCTTCATCCTCTCGCTCGGGTTCTACGTGACGCCGGCGCTGCTCGGCTCGCCGCGTGAACAGATCCTGCCGAACGCTCTGTTCTCGCAGATCAACGAGCTTCTCAACTGGGGCCACGGCGGCGCACTCGCCTGGGCGCTGCTCCTCACGGTCGGGCTCGTCTTCGTCGTCGTGTTCTGGGTCGCCCGGATCCTCGGCATCAAGGTCCAGAACATCGGAGGTGCACAGGTATGAGCAGGACCGGAAAGCAGCCGGCCGCGAGCCGGATCGCACTGTGGATCGTGTGCGGGTTCATCGCACTGTGGCTCATCGCACCCACGCTCGTCGTCATTCCGCTGTCCTTCACCGCGGACAAGTCGCTCGCCTTCCCGCCGCGTGGCGTCTCGCTCCAGTGGTACGAGAACTTCTTCACGCACCCGCAGTGGATCGGCGGTCTGCTCAACTCGATCCAGATCGCGCTCCTCGTCGGTATCATCGCGCTCGTGCTCGGTACGCTCGCGGCCTACGGGCTCTCGAAGACGAGCGGTTTCGCGAAGGCGTTCTCCAACGGTGCGCTCATCCTCCCGATGCTCGTGCCCGCGGTCGCCTTCGGTGTCGGCGTCTACGCGATCTTCCTCCGGACCGGCCTCGTCGGCACGCTCCCCGGATTCCTCATCGCGCACACCGTGCTCGCGCTTCCGTACGTCGTCGTGAATGTCGGCGCAGTGCTCTCGACCTACGACTCGCAGCTCGAACGGGCGGCATGGATCTCCGGGGCCGGCAAGGTGAAGGCGTTCTTCACCGTGACGCTGCCGAACCTCCGGACGGGACTGTTCTCGGGCTTCCTCTTCGCGTTCATCACCTCGTTCGACGAGGTCGTCGTGTCGATGTTCATCCAGAGCCCGTACCTCCAGACCCTGCCCGTGCGCATGTACTCGTCCATCCAGCGCGAGGTCGATCCGACGATCGCCGCGGCCGCGACGGTCATCATGGTGATCACGACCGTCGCCGCGCTCCTCGCCATCCTTCCCGGTCACAAGCGAAAGAAGAAGATCGATGCCTGAGAACCCCATCGGCGCAGCCCTCGAACTGCGATCGGTTTCCAAGAAGTTCGGCGACTTCACCGCGGTCGACGGGATCTCCCTCACCGTGGAGCCGGGGGAGTTCGTCACGTTCCTCGGCCCTTCGGGCTCGGGCAAGACGACGACCCTCAATTGCATCGCGGGGTTCGAGGAGGTCACGGACGGTGAGGTGATGCTCGGCGGCAAGCCGCTCACGCACACGCCCATCCACAAGCGGAACATCGGCATGGTGTTCCAGGGCTATGCGCTCTTCCCGCACATGACGGTGGAGAAGAACGTCGCCTACCCGCTCAAGCAGCGGAAGCTGCCGAAGGAGGAGATCCGGGAGGCGACGGACTTCGCTCTCGAGAAGGTCGGGCTCACCGACTTCCGACACCGGTTGCCCGTCCAGCTCTCCGGCGGTCAGAGGCAGCGTGTCGCCCTCGCCCGCGCGATCTGCTTCCGCCCGCCGCTGCTCCTCATGGACGAGCCGCTCTCCGCGCTCGACAAGGCCCTCCGTGAGCAGCTCCAGCAGGAGATCCGCAGCCTCCACCGGGACCTCGGTACCACGGTCGTCTTCGTCACCCACGATCAGGACGAGGCGCTCGCACTCTCCGACCGCATCGTCGTCTTCAACCAGGGCGTCGTCCAGCAGATCGGGACCCCGCGGGACCTGTACCAGAACCCTGCGAACGCCTTCGTCTCCGGCTTCGTCGGCGAGTCCGTCACGCTCACCGGCGCCTACGACGGCGCACGCTTCACGTCCGGGGCCCTCGCCGTCCCGGTGGCGCAGCAGCACGACTGGACGGGGGAGGCCGGCATGATGGTGCGTCCCGAGAACGTCGGGATCGGCGCCTCGGCCGCGGACCTCGATCCGGCCCTCGCCGCCACCGTCGAGGCGACCGTCGAGGACGTCACGTACGTGGGCAACTCCGTGAAGTATCGCGTGTCCACGCCCGCCGGCGGCGGGATCGTGCGTGCCGCCGACTCCGGTGCGCTCGTCGGCACCCCGGGCGACACGGTGACGATCGGCTGGAAGCCCGAGGACGCCCGCGTCCTCCCCGTGGGCTGACGCCCCTCCGCGCCGAGGCGCCCCGCGCCTCGGCCGTGCGTCCCGCCTCCGGGCGGGTCTGCGTCCCGCCTCCGGGCGGGTCGGAGCGCACACGGCGCCCGGACGGTCCTCCTGTCCGGGCGCCGTGTGACATCCGTGCAAAATCCCCCGGTCGTGCGTTGACGATGCCGGAGTGCGTGTGATGAGGTCGTGATGTGAGCGACGTCATACGCGCTCGCGTTCCCCCTCATCCCCAGGGCGGGCGGTCGTCCCCCTCGTCCGGTCGGATTCCCGACCGGACTCCATCCGGCCGCGTGTCCGTGCACGAAGAACCAGGTGACTCCCGATGCGCGTGGCAGTGGTCGGTCTCGGAACGATGGGCGCGCAGGTGCTCTGGCAGCTCGCGACCCGAGTCGGGACCGGAACGGAGATCGTCGGCTACGAGACCTATGCTCCCGGCCATTCCCGCGGCGCCGCCGGTGGTGAGACACGGCTGTACCGCACACTCCAGTACGAGGACCCCGGGTACGCCCCGATCGCGGACCTCGCCGACGAGCTCTACGAGGTCCTCGCGGCGGAGTCCGGCATGCAGGTGCGGGAGATCTCCGGGTCGCTCCTCATGGGCGACCCCGGCGTACCGGACATGCGGGCGGCCCTCTCTGCGGTGGAGTCCTCCCACCGGGAGTACCGGGTGCTCGACCGGGCCGAGTCCCGGAAGGAGTTCCCGCAGTTCGACCTCGACCCGGGCGACCTCACGATCTGGGACCGGGACGGTGGCACGATCTTCCCCGAACGCACGGTGTACGCGGCGGCCCGGGCGGCCGAGAAGGCGGGCGCGCAGATCGTCCGGCGGGCCCGCGTCACCGCGATGGCACAGTGCGACGACGGTTCCGTACGGATCACCGCGAACGGCGAGGACCAGGTCTTCGACCGGGTCGTCGCCGCTCCCGGGGCGTGGACCCGCGTACTGTTCCCGGAGCTCTCCGGGGTCTTCGAGTCCCGCTGCCTCGTCTCCGCGTGGTTCCTCCCGCAGGAGCCGGGGCACCTCGCCGGCGTTCTGCCCTTCATCCGGATGGCACCGACCTACGCGTACGGGTTGCCGTACGCGGACCGGACGGCGTTCAAGCTCGGCCTCGGGGACTCCGGTGATCACATCGTCGAGAACCCCGACACCGCGCCGCACCGGGTGGAGGAACGTCACCTCGACGGATTCCGGGAGTGCATCGCCCGGTTCATGCCCGGCCTCGAGGACTACCCGATGCGCCTCGGGACCTATTTCGAGTCGTTCACCCGCTCCGGGTACGAATGGGTCGGTCCCCACCCTGCCATGTCGAACGTCGTCCTCCTCGCGGGTTTCTCCGGCCACGGCTTCAAGATGGCGCCGGCGTTCGGTCGGATCGGTGCCGAGCTCGCCCTCGACGGCGCCTCGACGATCGACCTCGGGTTCCTCGCCGCCGGTGCCGCCTCGGACGTCACGACCGAGAAATGACTCCCCGTCCCGGCGGCCGGCTGTCGCTCTTCCCTCATCCCCTCACGAAAGCGATCCCCTCATGACACGCCCCGTGTACTCCGTACTCGCCGCCTCGGTGGCCCTCTCCGCCCTCGCCCTCACCGGGTGCATGCAGGGAGGTGCCGCCGCTGCGGAGGTCGACCGCAGCGTCTTCGAGAACCCCACGGTCGGTGAGGTGCCGGAGGGATCGCTCGAGGGCACGACGATGACCTTCGTCTCGTGGGGCGGTGCCTACCAGGACGGACAGGTCGAGGCGTTCTCCGTGCCCTTCGCCGAGGCCTCCGGCGCCGAGTTGCTCTCCGACGGGCCCACCGACGACGCGAAGCTCCGCGCCCAGGTGGACTCCGGCAATGTCGCGTGGGACGTCATCGTCTCGAGCCCCACCCAGAGCTCGGCCTACTGCGGTGAGCTCTACGAACGACTCGATATGAGTCTCATCGACGACTCGCAGATCCCCGAGGGGCTGCCTCGCGGCGAGTGCTTCCTGCCGGCGATGAGCTACGTCGCCGGGTTCTTCTACAACGCCGACACCTACGGGGACAACCCGCCGACGAGCTGGAAGGACTTCTTCGACACGGAGAAGTACCCGGGTGTCCGGGGCATCGAGGGCACCTCCTCGCCGACCGCCGGCACGTACGAGGCCGCACTCCTCGCGGACGGGGTCGCCGAGGAGGATCTCTATCCGCTCGACACCGAACGCGCCCTCGGGGTGTACGAGGGTCTCGGTGCGGAGAACACCGCGTTCTGGACCACGGGCGCCGAGCAGACACAGATGGTCCAGGGCGGTGAGATCGACATGATCTTCGGCTGGTCCGGTCGCGTCTTCGAGGCGAACGAGGCCGGCGCGAACTGGAAGCCCGTGTGGAACCAGTCCTTCATGGCCTCGGACTCGCTCTCGATCGCAAAGGGGTCGCAGAACACGGTGGCTGCGCACGCGTACATCAATCACGCACTCGGCGCCCAGCAGCAGGCCACCCAGACCGAACTCACGAGTTACTCGCCGGCGAACACCGAGTCGCAGCCGGAGATCTCCGAGGCCGCGCAGGAGTTCGACGTGTCCCGCCCGGAGGTCGTCGACGCGACGATCCCGCAGAACGCCGAGTACTGGGGTGAACACTTCCCCGAGCTCTCGGAGACCTGGTACGCCTGGGTGTCGCAGTGAGGAACGGGCTGTGAGGAACGGGCTGGGATCCTTCTGGCTCCACGACGCTCCCGACCCGTGCTCGCCGCGGCCACGCCTCGAGGACGACCTCGAGGCGGACGTCGTGATCGTCGGCGGCGGGTTCACCGGGTTGTGGACCGCGTACTGGCTCAAACGCCACGATCCGGCACTCGACGTCGTCGTTCTCGAACAGGACCGGGTGGGCTACGGCGCCTCGGGTCGCAATGGCGGCTGGTTGAGCGGCAAGACGGTCGCACAGAGCCGGAAACTCGTCGACGGCACGCCGGGGCGTACCCGCGAGGACGCCCTGCGGATGGAACGCGCGTGCTTCCGCGCGGTCGACGAGGTCCTCGCGCTCACGGACGAGGCGGGCCTCGACATCGACGCCCACCGCGGCGGCTGGCTCATGGTCGCCCGGACGGAGGCCGAGGCGGCGCGCCTGCGGCACAAGGCCGAGGCGGACCACGCATGGGGCCTCACCGAGGACGAGGTGCGCCTGCTCACGGCGGAGGAGACCCGGGACCGGATCGACCTCCCCGGCCTCACCGGCGGGTACTCCTCACCGTTCGCCGCCCGGGTTCAGCCCGCGCGGCTCGCGTACGCGGCGGCCGCCCTCGCGGAGGGCCTCGGTGTGCGGATCTTCGAGAACACCCGCGTCGAGTCCTGTGGCCGCGGCCACGCCGAGACGCGGACCGGGTCCGTCCGGTCCGGCACCGTTGTCCTCGCGACCGAGGGGTACACGGCCGATCTGCCCGGCAGACACCGGCAGCTCCTCCCGATGTTCTCCTCGATGCTCGTGACCCGGCCCTTGCCGCCGGAGGCGTGGGAGCGGATCGGGTGGGCGGATGCCGAGTGCGTGAGTGCGGCGTCCCACCTGTACTTCTACATGCAGCGCACGGCGGATGACCGGATCGCGATCGGCGGCCCGGGCAAGGTTTACGAGTGGCGCTCGGGGACCGGGGGACAGGGCACGCTCGGCCCCCGGTCCGTGCGAGCGGTCCAGGCGATGATCCGGGAGTTGTTCCCCCGGGAGAACCTCGCGTTCGAGCACGTGTGGACCGGGGTGATGGGAGTTCCCCGTGACTGGGCGCCTTTCATCGACGTCGATCCCTCGGGCAAGTTCGTCCAGGTCGGCGGATACGTCGGGCAGGGTGTGGCGGCCTCCTACGTCGCAGGGAGGTCGGTCGCCGACATCCTCACCGGGCGCGACAGCGAGCTCGTCGACTCGTTGTGGGTACGGAGACGTCCACGGTCCTGGGAGCCGGAGCCTCTCCGGCTCATCGGCACCGGCACGGTCGAACTCCTCTCCCACCTCGCCGACCGGGACGAGCGCCGGCGCGGCGGTGACCGCACCTCGGTGTTCGCGGATCTCGCCGGCCGCATCGGCGGGCACTGAGCGGAGACGACAGTGGCGGCTCAGGCGGTCGGGCCGCCCGCCGGGCGACGCATCGGCAGGTGCGGGATGCCGTCCTCGATGAACTCGGGTCCGGAGACCGTGAAACCGAACGAGCCGTAGAACCCTTCGAGGTGCGATTGTCCGTTGAGGGTGAGGAGTGTGGTGGCACCGAAGTCCTCGACGAAGCGTCCGACGACAGCGGACCCGCCCCCGGCCGAGCGCAGGCCCGGGTCGGTGACGACACGGCCGATGCTCCGCCCCTCGGGGTGACCGGCCGGGCCGTCGACGAGGCCGGCCGGCAGTAGCCGGGCATAGGCCCGCGGCTTGATCTGCAGGCCGGTCTCCTCACCGTGCGAATCGCGGAAGGGCACCGGTTCCGTCGCACCCGGGATGAACGCGTGGAGCGTCTCCGGGTAGAGGTCGGTGCCGTCCATGTCGAGGAACACACAGTCCTGTTCGACGACGAAGACCTCGCTGCGCAACTGGAGGATCCCGTAGATCTCGAGAGGTGTGAGTTCCGCGAAGGTCTTCACCACCACGTCCGCGGGGGTGAACCGGGCGGTCGGGGTGGTGGCGACGGCGTCGGTCATGCGGTGGGCGCCTCGCCCTCGGCCGGGGCCGGGGCATCCGCCGCCGGTTTCTCGTCGAGGACGAGCGAGATCGAGTTGATGCAGTACCGCAGATCGGTCGGAGTCGGGTAGCCCTCGCCGCCGAAGACATGGCCGAGGTGGGAATCACAGGTCCCGCAGCGCACCTCGATGCGTTCCATACCGAGGGTGTTGTCGCGGATGTACCGGACCCGGTCCTCCGCCAACGGCGCGAAGAACGAGGGCCAGCCGCAGTGCGACTCGAACTTCGACTCGGAACGGAAGAGTTCGGCACCGCAGGCCCGGCAGCGGTACGAACCCTCGACGAAGGTGTCGGTGTACTCGCCGGTGAAGGGGCGCTCGGTTCCGGCCTCGCGGAGCACGTAGTACTCCTCGGGAGACAGGATCTCCCGCCACTCGGCCTCCGTCCGTGCGGCCGGTTCGGGTGCGGCCTGGTCCGTCCGGGACACGTGTCCGGGATGTGAAGTGGTCAAGACAACCTCCGTCGGGGGCGTGCGGTCGGGTGCCAGTGTAGACCTCTCGTCCGCGCGCACAAGGACCGTTAGGATTCTGCGAACAGGAGGACGTGCATGTCGGAGAACAGCATCACCACAGCAGGACAGAAGGCCGCACGCGTGGCGCTCGCCGGGCTCGGCGCGGGTCTGGGTCTCGGGGCCCTCGTGTCGATCGCCTCCTCGGGGCTCGCCGCCTATTTCGCGCGGAAGATCGTCATTCCCGGGCAGGCGCCCGAACGCGTCCAGATCCTCCACGTCGACGGGTTCGACGACGAGATGCACATCCATCTCTCCGCCGACGAGGACACACTCGTGAACGGCCGGTACGGACTGTGGTTCGACGCCGGGCGCGGTCACGCCCAGATCGGTGACGTCATCGAGTACGACCCGCACTCACGGACCGTGTCACGGGAGGTCCTCGGTGTGCCGTACGGGAATCTCCGGGCGGCCCGGACCGGACGCTGGACGGGGTCCTTCTACCCGGATGCCCGCACTCTCGGTCTGCCCTACGAGAACATCACCCTCACCTCGGACGTCGGGGACCTCCCCGCCTGGTACTTCCCGAGCGGCGCCGGAACCGAGGCGCCGGGAAGCGAGACCTCGGGCGCATCCGGCGTGGGGACCGGCTCGGCTGACACCTGGGCCATCCTCATCCACGGTCGTGGAGGTACCCGGGCGGAGGGGCTCCGCGCGGTCCCCGCCCTCGACTCGCTCGGCATTCCGGCCCTCGCGATCGCGTACCGCAACGACGAGGAAGTACGGGTGGGGAACACCGCCCGGTACGGCCTCGGTGACACCGAATGGCTCGACGTCGACGTCGCCATCGACCACGCGCTCGCCCACGGTGCGAAGGACGTCGTGCTCTTCGGCTGGTCGATGGGTGGCGCGATCGCGTTCCAGGCGGCCTCGCGCGGGCGGAACAAGCGGTTCGTCCGGGCGATGGTGCTCGACGGCCCGGTGGTCGATTGGTACAACGTGCTCGACCACCAGGCGAAGGAGAACTTCCTCCCGACCCCGGTCGCTCGCCTCACCCTCGACATGATCTCCCGGCCGTGGGCACAGCCGATCACCGGCCTCGAGACCCCGCTCGACCTCGACCGGATGGACTGGATCAAGCGCGCGGCGGAACTCGATGTCCCCGTCCTCCTCATCCACTCGGACGACGACGAGTTCGTGCCCTCGGGGCCCTCGCACGCCCTCGCGAACGTGCGCCGGGACCTCGTGACGATGCCGCACTACGAGAAGGCACGCCACACGAAGGAGTGGAACGTCGATCCGGAGCAGTGGAACGACGACGTCCTGCGGTTCCTCGCCGCGCACCTCGGCTGAACCACACACATCGGCTGAACCGCGCCGTCGCCCGGTCCGCGTCACCGCTGTGTCCCAGCTCCCCAGCACCGACGGGGGAGCGTCGCTCCGCCGTTCCGTCAGTGGGTCGAGGACGCTGTGGAGCGTCCCGTGCCGGGATCCTCGGGAGTCGCCGGACGGTGGACGAGCGTGACGAGGACGACGGAGATGTTCATGAGAAGGAACCAGCTGCCGAGCTTCGCGAGGGACACCATGCGCCACCCGTCGGCCTGGTCCGGATAGATCCATGCGCCGGCGGCGGTCCCGACGTTCTCCGCGATCCAGATGAACAGCGCGACGAGCACGAAGGCGAGGACGACCGGCATCCGCAGGGAACGGCGGAAGATCCGCGCGTGCATGACACACCGGGCGTACAGAACGAGGATCGCGGCGACGAGGACCCACCTGAGGTCGTACCAGTAGTGGTGCGTGTAGAAGTTCGCGTACACCGCGGCGGCGACGACGACCGTCGCGAGGAGCGGCGGATAGTGCGTGAAGCGCAGGTCGTGGAGCCGCATGACGCGCATGAGATACGAGCCCACCGCGGCATACATGAAACCGGTGTAGAGCGGGACCGCCCCGATGTGGAGAACCCCGCCGGCGGCGTACTCCCACGAACCGACCGAGGTCTTGAAGACCTCCATGACGGTACCGACGAGGTGGAAGAGGAGGATCCCGAGGGCCTCACGGCCGGTCTCGAGGCGGAAAGCGAGCATGCCCGCCTGGATCGCGAGGGCCGCGAGGACGAGCGCGTCGTTCCGTGCGAGCGCCGCATCGTCCGGGTACCAGAGCGCGGCAGCGATGAGCACGGCGAGCATGAGACCCCCGAACAGTGCCGCCCACGCCTGCTTGAGGACGAAGACGAGGAACTCGGTGCCGAGGGCGCGGACACCGTGCTCGGACGTGTGCGCGAGGCGTCGCCGTGCCCACCGATCGAGACCGGCCTCGGATGCAGGACCGACGTCCGGCGCGGCGCCCGACCGCGCGCCGGCCACGCCTCAGGCCCCGAGGAGCCCGAGGCGGGCGGCGGTGTCGCGCTCGTCCTCGAGTTCCCGGCTGGTCGCGGCGAGGCGTTCGCGCACGACGGGGTCGAGGTCGAGGCCCTCGACGATGTGCCAGCTGCCGTCCGCGTCGACGGTGCAGGGGAAGGAGGAGACGAGCCCGGCGGGGACTCCGTACTCCCCGTGGGAGACGACGCCCATGGACACCCACCGGCCCGCTGTGCCGTTCACCCAGTCCCGGGCATGGGCAAGGGTGGCGTTCGCCGCACTTCCGACGCTCGAACCGCCGCGCGACTCGATGATCGCCGAGCCGCGGTGCGCGACGTCGGTGACGAACGCGCCGTGTGCCCATTCCGCGTCCACGAGGTCGGTCACGGGGGTGGAGCCGGCGAGGGCGTGTGTGAGGTCCGGTACCTGGCTCGCCGAGTGGTTGCCCCAGATGACGACACGGGACAGCTCGGACACGGGTCGGCCGGTACGGCGGGCGATGCGTGCAAGGGCGCGGTCGTGATCGAGCCGGGTGAGAGCGGTGATGTTCTCGGCCGGGACACCGGTGGCGTGCGAGGCGGCGATGAGTGCGTTCGTGTTCGCGGGATTACCGGTGACGAGAACCTTCACATCGGGGGAGGCATGCCGACCGATCGCCGCTCCCTGCGCCGCGAAGATCGTCCCGTTCGCCTCGAGGAGGTCGCCGCGGCTCATGCCCTTCGAGCGGGGCCGGGCGCCGACGAGGAGACAGAGATCCGCGCCGGCGAAGGCGACCTCCGGATCCGCGGTCGTCGTCACCGAGGCGAGCGTGGGGAACGCGCAGTCCTCGAGTTCCATCACGACGCCCTCGAGGGAGGCGACGGCCGATTCGACCTCGAGCAACCGCAGGTGGAGGGGCTCGTCCCCGTACACGGCACCTGCCGCGAGCCGGAACAGCAGGGCATATCCGATCTGACCGGCGGCGCCGGTGACGGTCACGGTCTTCGTCATGAGGGCAGGGTACGCGAATGTGGCCGGGAGGACGGGAAAGAGGGAACCGGAGTCGGAGAAGTACGGCCGGGGGCGGGCAAGTGCCGACGGCAGGAAGGAAGAGGTCCC
>NZ_BAAANO010000008.1:209561-211625 GCF_039529845.1 Brevibacterium samyangense
ATCCGTCGGGGCGACAGGATTTGAACCTGCGACCTTCCGCTCCCAAAGCGGACGCGCTACCAACCTGCGCCACGCCCCGTCGGTACGAGTGATCATCCTAGGAGTGGACCGGAGGTTTCGGGAAATCCGGGCGAGCTCCGGCAAGGTGAGTCACGTCACCGGCGGCGGATTTGTCTTTCGCGAATGACGTGCACTAATGTTTTCCCAGCACCGCAGCGGAAGTGACGGTGAGTACCTCGGGGATGTAGCTCAATGGTAGAGCCTCAGTCTTCCAAACTGATGGTGCGGGTTCGATTCCCGTCATCCCCTCCACGGAAGGCCCCGGACACGACGTCCGGGGCCTTCGCTGTCCCTCCGCCGTTTCTCCAACGGATTCGCCCAGGCAAAGCGATTCGCTTTCCCTCGCGCGACAAGGGAACGGATTCGATTTCCCTCAGCGAATCCGTTGGCGATCGTCTCGGGGAACGTCGCGGCGCAGGGGATTCGCGGGCGTGCCGGGCTTTGGTTAGACTGGTCGGCGTGCCTTTTCGGGGTCGCACGGATGAGATCACTCGGTGAGATCACGCGTCAGCCGCCCCCGAATTCCCCGGGCAGCCCGCACCGCACTCCGGTCATCCGTACCCGCGTGTGTGCGCCGCCCACTCCCACAGTCCAACGAGAGGTAAACCGTGAAGAGCTCCGTCGAGAAGATCGACCCCACCCGGGTCAAGCTCAGCGTTGAAGCGCCGTACGCCGAACTCAAGCCGAGCATCGACGAGGCCTACAAGGAGATCGCGAAGCAGGTCTCCATTCCCGGCTTCCGCAAGGGCAAGGTTCCCGCGCGCATCATCGACCAGCGCATCGGCCGTCCCGCCGTCATGCAGGAGGCCGTGAACAACAGCCTCGACGGGTTCTACCGCGACGCCGTCGCCGAGCAGAAGCTCCAGCCGCTCGGCACCCCCGAGGTCGAGGTCACCGAGGTCCCCGGCCTCGACGGCTCCGAGGAGGGCACCTTCTCGTTCGTCGTCGAGATCGACGTGCGCCCGGAGATCACCCTCCCCGCCTACGACTCGATCACCGTCGAGGTCGACTCCTACGAGGTCACCGACGCGGACGTCGACGCCGAGCTCGACTCGCTCCGTGCCCGCTTCGGCACCCTCAAGACCGTCGAGCGTCCCGCCGCGAAGGACGACTTCGTCACCCTCGATCTCGTCGCCACGATCGGTGACGAGGAGATCGACACCGCGTCGGACATCTCCTACCAGGTCGGTGCCGGTACCATGCTCGAGGGCATGGACGAGGCCCTCGACGGCCTCTCCGAGGGCGAGGAGACCACCTTCGAGACCACCTTCGCCGGTGGCGACCACGCCGGTGAGACCGGCACCGTGAAGCTCACCCTCAAGGCCGTCAAGGAGCGCGAGCTCCCCGAGGCCGACGATGACTTCGCACAGCTCGCCTCCGAGTTCGACACGATCGACGAGCTCCGCGAGGACCTCAAGGCGCAGGCGGCGAAGCAGAAGGAGATCGAGCAGGGCGTGCAGGCCCGCGAGAAGGTCCTCGAGGCCCTCATCGCCGGCACCGACGTCCCCGTCCCGGCCAAGGTCGTCGAGGACGAGGTCGAGCGCCACCTCGAGTCCGAGGGTCGCCTCGAGGACGACGAGCACCGCGCCGAGGTCACGGAGGAGACCGAGAAGGCCCTCCGCACCCAGTTCGTGCTCGACACCGTCATCGAGAGCTCCGACGAGGACTTCTCCGTGTCGCAGGCCGAGCTCATCGAGTACATCATCTCCGCCTCGCAGCAGTACGGCATGAACCCGAACCAGTTCGCGCAGATGCTCGACCAGCAGGGCCAGGTCCCCGCGATCATGGGCGAGGTCGCCCGCCGCAAGGGTCTGGCCTCCGTGCTCGCCCAGGTGAAGGTCGTCGACTCCGAGGGCAACACCGTCGACATGACCGCGTTCACCACCCCCGAGGGTGAGGACGAGGCCGCCGCCGACGAGGCACCCGAGGCCGCCGCCGACGAGGCACCCGAGGCCGCCGCCGACGAGGCACCCGAGGCCGCCGCCGACGAGGCACCCGAGGCCG
>NZ_BAAANO010000008.1:211640-217298 GCF_039529845.1 Brevibacterium samyangense
CCGAGGCGCCCCGCGCCTCCCGCCACCACCTCCCCTCCGGGAGACGGTGCCGGGAGGTGCGGGGCGCCTCGGCGTTCCCCGGCGGGTTTCCGTCTCCGGAGAGCAGACCCCGGGTTTCCGCCTCCGGCGAACAGGGACCGCTCGGGGAAAGAAATCCCCGGTGGAACGGTTAGAGTCACTGGAACAGTCTTCCGAACAACAGGAGTGCAACGTGACTACACACGAGTTCTCCCGCCCCTCCCTCGCAGAGGGAACCGGGGGCATGGGCCTCGACGATCACATCTTCAACCGTCTGCTCAAGGAGCGGATCATCTGGTTGGGTTCGGACGTGCGCGACGACAACGCCAATGTCATCTGCGCGCAGATGATGCTGCTGGCCGCGGAGGACCCGGACAAGGACATCGTCCTCTACATCAACTCCCCGGGTGGCTCGGTCACCGCCGGCATGGCCATCTACGACACCATGCAGTACGTGAAGCCCGACGTCGCGACCGTGGCGATGGGCATGGCCGCCTCGATGGGACAGTTCCTCCTGTCCTCGGGTGCGAAGGGCAAGCGTTACGCGCTGCCGCACACCCGCGTGCTCATGCACCAGCCGCTCGGCGGCTTCGGCGGTACCGCCACGGACATCAAGATCCAGGCGGAACTCATCCTCCACATGAAGCGGCAGATGGCGGAGCTCACCGCGGAACAGACCGGGAAGTCGCTCGAGCAGATCCTCCGGGACAACGACCGCGACAACTGGTTCACCGCCGAGGAGGCCCGCGAGTACGGCTTCATCGACAAGGTCATCACCTCGGCGTCCGACGTCGCCTGAGTCCGCCTTTCCAGACACCTAGGAGTCACCCATGACGATCCACAATCCCTGGGGTGCGGCCGGTCAGATGCCGACCTCGCGTTACGTGATGCCGCAGTTCGAGGAGCGCACTCCCTACGGCTTCAAGCGTCAGGATCCCTACACGAAGCTGTTCGAGGACCGCGTCATCTTCCTCGGCGTGCAGGTCGACGACACCTCGGCCGACGACGTGATGGCCCAGCTGCTCGTGCTGGAGTCGCAGGACCCGGACCGCGACATCACGCTCTACATCAACTCGCCGGGTGGTTCGTTCACCGCGCTCACCGCGATCTACGACACCATGCAGTACATCAAGCCGCAGATCCAGACGGTGTGCCTCGGGCAGGCCGCCTCGGCCGCGGCGGTGCTCCTCGCCGCCGGGACGCCGGGCAAGCGCCTCGCCCTGCCGAACGCGCGCGTGCTCATCCACCAGCCCGCGATGCAGGGCCAGGGTCAGGGGCAGGCCTCCGACATCGAGATCCAGGCGAACGAGGTGCTCCGTATGCGCGAGTGGCTCGAACAGACCCTCTCGAAGCACTCGAACAAGTCGGCGGAGGAGGTCTCGCGCGACATCGAGCGCGACCTCTTCCTCACCGCCGAGGGTGCGCTCGAGTACGGACTCGTCGACCAGGTGCTCACCTCCCGCAAGGGAGCCTGAGCACGCGGGGATTCCAGCGTCCGGGGGCGTCGGGGAGTGGGAGATCACTCACCGGCGCCCCCAGGCGTATCCGGGCGGCCGAGGCGCCGCGCACCGGGGTCCTCCGTCACCCGGGCAGGCCCGGGCGGGTCGCCTGACCGGGCCTGACGTCGTCGCGGTCGACGGCACGTCGGTGCTCCCGGGCGGACCGGGCCCGAGAAGGTGCGACACGCCCCGGGAAACGCGCGGCACGGCCGTGTCCGTACGATGTGATTAGGTGGTTGAGGTATGTGTTCGGACGGCGATAGGCTGATATCCCGCCCGATCTCGCGATCGGGCACAGCCCGCGAAAGGTAGTGACAGTGGCTCGCGGAACCGAAGGTGCAGACCTGCTCAAGTGCAACTTCTGTGGGAAGTCGCAGAAGCAGGTCCGGAAGCTCATTGCCGGCCCCGGCGTGTACATCTGCGACGAGTGCATCGGGCTGTGCAACGAGATCATCGAGGAGGAGCTCGGTCAGGCGAAGACCGAGCAGGAGACCGGTGAGCTGCCCAAGCCGCGCGAGATCTTCGAGTTCCTCCAGGAGTACGTCGTCGGTCAGGAACCGGCGAAGCGGGCCCTCGCGGTCGCCGTCTACAACCACTACAAGCGCATCCGCGCCCTCGGCGAGCGCGGCCCCGACGACATCGAGATCGCGAAGTCGAACATCCTCCTCGTCGGCCCGACCGGCTCCGGCAAGACCTACCTCGCCCAGACTCTCGCGAAGCGTCTCAACGTCCCCTTCGCGGTCGCTGATGCCACCGCTCTCACGGAGGCCGGTTACGTCGGCGAGGACGTGGAGACCATCCTCCTCAAGCTCATCCAGGCCGCCGACTTCGACGTCGAGAAGGCCCAGCGCGGCATCATCTACATCGACGAGATCGACAAGATCGCCCGCAAGTCCGAGAACCCCTCGATCACCCGTGACGTCTCCGGCGAGGGCGTGCAGCAGGCGCTCCTCAAGATCCTCGAGGGTACTCAGGCCTCGGTGCCGCCGCAGGGTGGTCGCAAGCACCCGCACCAGGAATTCATCCAGATCGACACGACGAACGTGCTCTTCATCGTCGCGGGTGCCTTCGCGGGCCTCGAGGACATCATCTCCTCGCGCCGCGGCAAACACGGGATCGGGTTCGGGGCGCTCCTCCAGTCGACGACGGACGAGGACGACGTGTTCTCGCACCTGCTCCCGGAGGACCTCCTCAAGTTCGGACTCATTCCCGAGTTCATCGGTCGTCTGCCGGTGCTCGCGACGGTCTCGAATCTCGACAAGCCCGCCCTCATGTCGATTCTCACCGAGCCGAAGAACGCGCTCGTCAAGCAGTACCAGCGGATGTTCGAGTTCGACAATGTCGAGCTCGCCTTCGACGAGGACGCACTCGAGGCCATCGCGGATCTCGCGCTGCTGCGTGGGACCGGCGCCCGCGGTCTCCGATCGATCATGGAGGAGGTCCTCCAGCCGGTGATGTTCGACGTTCCCAGCCGTGACGACGTCGAACGAGTCGTCGTGACGAAGGAGGTCGTGGACGCGAACGTCGCTCCGACGCTCGTGCCGCGCGAGGTCCAGCAGGAACGCGCGGCCCGGCAGCGTCGCCCGAAGTCGGCGTGATCGCGGCGCGCCTCTTGACGCTCTCCTGAGCGGCCTCCCGAGGCCCGCGAACGACGAGGGGAACCTCCTGATATAGCCTTCAGGAGGTTCCCCTCCTCCGTCTTCCCATCCCCTTCAGGAGTCCCTCGGTGGCGCTTCGCAACCTCTTCGCCGACACCCGTCCCCTCCGGGTGCCGACGTTCCGCCGTCTCTGGCTCGCCAATATCGTCACGGTCATCGGGGCACAGATGACCGTCATCGCGGTTCCCGCCCAGATCTACTCGATCACCGAGAGTTCGACCTACGTCGGTCTCACCGGGCTGTTCGGCCTCGTGCCCCTCGTGATCTTCGGTCTGTGGGGCGGCTCCCTCGCCGACGTGTTCGACCGGCGGAAGATCCTCGTGCTGTCGACGATCGGCCTCGTCCTCACGACCGCCGCGTTCTGGGCACTGGCAGCCGTCGACACGCAGAACGTCTGGGCCCTGCTCTGGGTCTACGCCGCTCAACAGGCGTGCTTCGCACTCAACCAACCCGCACGCGGCGCGATCATCCCGCTGCTCGTGCCCGCGGACCAGCTGCCGAGCGCGAACGCCCTCAACATGACCGTGATGAGCGTCGGTGCGATCATCGGCCCCGTGTTCGGCGGTGCCCTCATCCCGCTCTTCGGCTACGAACTCCTCTACGCGGTCGACACCTTCTGTCTCCTCGCCACTCTGTGGGCGGTCTGGAAACTCCCGTCCCTGCAACCGACGCACACCGGCGGGATCCGCCCGAAGGCGGGGCTGCGGATGGTCATCGACGGGTTCGCCTATCTCGTGACGAACAAGGTGGTGATGATGTCGTTCGTCGTCGACATCATCGCCATGGTGTTCGGCATGCCGCGTGCTCTCTTCCCGGAGATCTCCGCCGTCACCTACGGCGGCCCTCCGGACGGCGGTCTCGTGTTCTCGCTCCTCTTCGCGTCGATCGCGGCCGGGAGTGCACTGGGCGGGCTGTTCTCCGGTTGGGTGTCGAAGGTCGAGCGACAGGGCCTCGCGGTCGTGTTCGCCGTGGTGGCCTGGGGTGTGGCGATGACCGGCTTCGGTCTCGTCCTCCCGCTCGCACACTCCGCCTGGACGCTCTCGCTCATGTGCGCCCTCGCGTTCCTCGCCGCCGGCGGCGCGACCGACGTGATCTCCGCGGCGTTCCGCTCCGCGATGCTCCAGGAGGCCGCGCCGGACGACATGCGGGGGCGGCTCCAGGGTGTCTTCATCGTCGTCGTCGCCGGCGGCCCCCGGGTGGCGGACCTCCTCCACGGTGCGGTCGCCGATGCCACGAGCACGACGATCGCCACGGCCGGTGGCGGCATCCTCGTCGTCATCGGTGTCGTCGTCGCGGCATTCCTCGTCCCTGAGTTCGTCCGCTACCGTGTGGACCGTCCGGGACGTGACGTCGTATCGCAGTGAGCGCCACCGGTCCGTCCCACGTCGAACTCCGCCCCCGCATCCCCGCACCCCTCCCTCCAGGAAAGAGGCCCTCGTGAAGTACCAACCCCTCGGCAACTCCGGTCTCGTCGTGTCGAACGTCGGAGTCGGCTGCAACGCCTTCGGCCGCCGGATCGATCAGGCGGCCACCGACGCCGTCGTCGGCGCCGCCCTCGAGAACGGCATCACGTTCTTCGACACCGCCGACGCCTACGGATCCGGTGAGTCCGAGACGATGCTCGGCAAGGCTCTCGGTTCGCACCGTGAGGAGATCGTCATCGCCACGAAGTTCGGCATGGATCTCCAGGGTCTCTATCCGGGAGCAACGGAGGCGCGCGCCGGCCGGAACTACATCATGCGCGCGGTCGAGGGTTCGCTGAGGCGCCTCGGGACCGACTACATCGACCTCTACCAGCTGCACACTCCCGACCGCATCACCCCGATCGACGAGACCCTCGAGGCCCTCACTGATCTCGTGCAGGCCGGCAAGGTGCGGTACATCGGGTGCTCCAACTTCTCCGCGTGGGAGGTCGTCGACGCCCACCACACGGCGGACGCCCTCGGTTCCGCGCACTTCATCACGGCGCAGAACGAGTACTCCCTGTACAACCGTTCCGCCGAGGCCGAACTCGTCCCGGCCCTCGAGCACGTGGGTGCGAGTCTGCTGCCGTACTTCCCGCTCGCGTACGGACTGCTCACCGGCAAGTACACCCGCGGTGCGGCGGCTCCCCGGGGCACCCGCCTCGCGAGCGAGACCGCACGGTTCGATGCTGCCGACTTCGACATCGTCGAGGCGATCCGCGCCTTCGCGGACGCCCGCGGCATCACGATGCTCGACGTCGCGATCGGCGGGCTCGCCGCCCAGCCGACCGTCGGTTCCGTCATCGCCGGGGCCACGAAGGGCGAACAGATCGCGGCGAACGCGGCTGCCGGTTCCTGGGAACCCACGCCGGAGGACCAGGAGGCGCTCGATGCGATCGTCGCCCCCGGTGCCGGGAAGGGCTACCTGCCCTTCGCGAAGAACCGCGCCTGAGGGCGGCCGCCCGCGGGGCGGCCCCGCGGTCCCGGCACGTGCGCCGAGGCGCCACGCAGGACGACCTG
>NZ_BAAANO010000008.1:217310-236653 GCF_039529845.1 Brevibacterium samyangense
CAGGTCGTCCTGCGTGGCGCCTCGGCGCGTATGCGGCTCCGGACGATCTCGACCCGGAGCGGCCGGCTCAGTTCGAACTGGGGGAGTAGACCTGGTTCTCCGCCGGCTGGACGACGACGAAGCCGGGCCCGTGGAAGGCGAGCTGGAAGGACTCTCCGGAACCACGGCCGAAGAACGTGCCGACGGTGACGTCGGTCTTGATGCCGGGGGAGAGGTTCGCGGACCAGCACACGGCCGCCTGCGGGTCGACGAACGTGGGCTGCTGGGAGCAGTCGAGGACCATCGGATCGCCCTTGCAGGAGATCGCGGCCGTGCCCTGCCCGGACAGGCGGAGATTGAACAGACCCGAGCCGCTCGCGAGCGCCCCGACGCCGCCCTTGATGCGGGCGATGTCCCAGTCGAGGTGCGCGTCGAAGGCGAGGAGGTTCGCGGTGTTGATCGAGAGCGCGTCGTTCGGGCCCTCCATCTGCATCATGAAGATGTTGGAGGCCTCGCGGGCGAAGAACACCTCTCCGTGCCCCTCGACCTTCATCATCATCGCGCCCTCGCCGGTGGCCGCCTTCTTGAGGAACTGACCGACGGACTGGGAGCCCTGGTGGGAGAAGTTCACGTTCCCCTGGTAGGCCACCATCGCGCCCTTCGTCGCGATCATCGGTGCGTCCGGGGTGACGAGGGTGCGGAGCATCTTCTTCGACTGGAGCGTCCACCGCTCCTGGTTCTGCTGTTCGGCGTGGCGCTGGGCGAAGAGTTCACTTCTCATGAGGATTCCCCTGTGGTCGGTGGTGCGCTGGTGGACGGTGGAACGGCCGTGCACCGGGGGGCGATGCACGAAGGGGCCGGAGGGATGATCCCTCCGGCCCCTTCAGCCTAGATGCCGATCACGGCGCGCCCGTGGAAGGCTCCGTTGCGAACTCGGCACGGGCGTCCGACCCGGCTCCGGTTCCCGGTCAGCTCTCCGCGGGCACGAACTCGACGTCGGTGAGAGCGAGTTCGGCACCCTCGGCGAGCGTCCACGCGTTCACACGGCCGGCGGCGAGGAGATCGCCCTCGGCGGCGCGGACGGCGGCGAGGACCTCGGCAGGTGCGGTGAGCGTCGCCGCGGCGATCTGTGTCTTCTGCGAGACCTTCGCCTCGGTCTTCGCCCGCCGGATCTCGACGAGCGCGGTGGCCACGGTCGGGAGCACCGACTCAGAGGCCGCGACGTCCGCGGGCAGGGTGAGCGCCTCGGTGGTGGGCCAGGGTGCGCGGTGCACGGATCCCTCCTGCCACCACGACCACACCTCCTCGGTGACGAAGGGCATGATCGGGGCGAAGAGACGCAGGAGCACCTCGAGGGCGGTCGCGAGCGTCGCGTGGGCCGACAACTGGCCGTCCTCGCCGATGGAACCGTAGGACCGGTCCTTGACGAGTTCGACGTAGTCGTCGGTGAACGCCCAGAAGAACGACTCGGCGGTCCTGAGGGTGTGCGCGTAGTCGTAGTCGGCCATGTAGCGACCGCACTCGTCCACCGTCGAGGCGAGCTGAGCGAGGAGCGCCTTGTCGATCTCGTGGGTGACGAGGTCGGTGCGACCGACGAGACCTCCGTGCACGCCCTGGGCGAGCGCGAACTTCGAGGCGTTGAGGAGCTTCATCGCGAGGCGACGACCGATCTGCATCTGCGAGACGTCGTACGCGGTGTCCGCACCGAAACGTGCGGAGGCGGCCCAGTACCGGACGGCGTCGGGGCCGAAGCCGGGCTTGTTCTCGGCGAGGATGTCCGTCGGGACGACGACGTTGCCCTTCGACTTCGACATCTTCTTGCGGTCCGGGTCGAGGATCCACCCGGACAGCGCGGTGTTCGTCCACGGCACCGAGTCATTGAGTGCGTTCGCCCGCACGACGGTGGAGAACAGCCACGTGCGGATGATGTCGTGACCCTGCGGGCGGAGGTCGAACGGGAAGACCCGGTCGAACAGTTCCTCGTCGCGGGACCAACCGCCGACGATCTGCGGGGTGAGCGAGGACGTCGCCCAGGTGTCGAGGACGTCCGGGTCACCGGTGAAGCCACCGGGCACGTCGCGCTGCTCGTTCGTGAACCCGGTGGGCGCATCGGCCTGCGGGTCCACCGGCAGGGACTCCGAGGACGGGACGATCGGGTTGTCGTAGTCCGGGTTGCCCTCGGCATCGAGCGGGTACCACAGCGGGATCGGCACACCGAAGTAGCGCTGACGGGAGACGAGCCAGTCGCCGTTGAGGCCCTCGACCCAGTTCTCGTAGCGCGAGCGCATGAAACCGGGGTACCAGGTGAGTTCCCTGCCGCGCTCGATGAGTTTCTCGCGGAGTTCGGCACTGCGTCCGCCGTTGCGAATGTACCACTGGCGGGAGGTGACGACCTCGAGCGGCTTGTCGCCCTTCTCGTAGAACGGGACGGGGTGGGTGATCGGTTCGATCTCGCCCACGAGGTCACCGGAGGCCGCGAGCATCTCGGCGATCTCCTTGCGGGCGGTGAACGTCGTCTTGCCCGCGAGCTGCTGGTAGAGCTCCTCGGCGTCTGCCTTGGGGGAGTCGAGGATCCACTGCGGGGTCTCCTTCTGGAGGCGACCGTCGCGGGTGATGACCGCGCGCGTGGGCAGATCGAGTTCGCGCCACCACGTGACGTCGGTGAGGTCACCGAAGGTACACACCATCGCGATACCGGTGCCCTTGTCGGACTTCGCGAGCTGGTGCGCGCGGATCTCCACGGAGACGCCGAAGAGCGGGGAGACGACCGTGGTGCCGAAGTACGGCTGGTAACGCTCGTCGTCGGGGTGGGCGACGAGGGCGACGACCGCGGGGATGAGCTCGGGGCGCGAGGTGAGGATGACGATGGGCTCCGCCGTGGTGTCGGCGGTGCCGTCGGCGGCTGCGGGGAAGAAGTTCACGCGGTGGTACGCGCCGTCCTTCTCCCGGTCCTCGAGCTCGGCCTGGGCGACGGCGGTCCCGAAGGTGACGTCCCACATCGTCGGGGCGTCCTGCGAGTACGCCGCACCGTTCTCGAGGTCCTCGATGAAGGCGCGCTGGCTCACCGCGCGGGAGGTGTCGTCGATCGTCCGGTACGTGTACGTCCAGTCGACGGAGAGGCCGACCATGCGGAAGAGGTCCTCGAAGACCTTCTCGTCCTCGGTCGCGAGTTCCTCGCACAGCTCGATGAAGTTCCGGCGGGACACCGGGACGAAATCGCGCGGATTCTTCGGCGCCTTCGCCGGGGGAGTGAAGTCCGGGTCGTACGGCAGGTGCGGCTCACAGCGCACGCCGTAGTAGTTCTGCACCCGGCGCTCGGTCGGCAGGCCGTTGTCGTCCCACCCGAGCGGGTAGAAGACGTTCTTGCCGAGCATCCGCTGATAGCGGGCGATGATGTCGGTCTGGGTGTAGGAGAACACGTGGCCGACGTGCAGGGAGCCGGATGCCGTCGGAGGGGGAGTGTCGATCGAGTAGACGGACTCCCGGTCGGTCTCGCGGTCGAACGCGTAGACCCGGCTCTCACCCCATTTCGCGTCCCATTTGTCCTTGAGGCCCTCGAGGGCCGGTTTGTCGGGAAGGTGCACCGAGTCATGTGTGCGCGAGATGGGTTGTGTCATGGAGGCATTTTCCCACTCCGGGCAGAACCGACCAAACCCCGCCCCATTCCGCCACGAGTGCCGGTCACCGTTCCCGTACGGGGGTCGGTCACCTCCGCGAAAGGAAACCGTAGGAGAGTGGTGCAGGACACGAGCCGCGTCCTCGCTCCGTTCCCGACAGCCCCTCCCCGATCCCTCGTCCCCGGCGCGGCCCCGACCCCAGGAGGTTCTCCGTGCTCGACACCCTCATCCACTCCGGCACGATCGTCGACGGCAGCGGTGCGCCGCGCTTCCGCGGCGACATCGGCATCACCGACGGCCGGATCGTGTTCGTCCGGCCCACGCCCGAGGCGCCCCGCACTCCCGGCACCGACGCGGATTCCGGCACCACACCGGCTGCGCGCACCGTCCTCGACGCGAGCGGCAAGGTCGTCTGCCCCGGCTTCATCGACCTCCACTCCCACGGGGACTTCACCGTCCACGGTTCACCGACCGGTGAGACCCAGCTGCTCCAGGGTGTGACGACCGCGGTCCTCGGCAACTGCGGGTCCTCGCCGTTCCCCACGCACAGCGTCGCGGACACCGCAGCGCACAAGGGTCATCTCAACGCCGTCCTCCACGGTGAGTGGTCCGATGCAACCGGTTACATCGAGGCGACCCGCGCGGTGCGGCCCGGACTCAACCTCGTCCTCCAACTCGGGCTCTCGAACCTCCGTACCTTCGTCATGGGGCCGGCCGAACGCGCGCCGAGTGCCGCCGAACTCGCCGCGATGCAGGACGAGATCCGGAAGGCCGCGGCCGTAGGCGTCCGCGGGTTCTCCACCGGACTCATCTACGCGCCGGCCTCCTATGCGCAGGAGGACGAGATCACCGCGCTCGTGGCGACCGCCGCCGAGTGCGACATGCTCTACTCCACGCACATGCGCAACGAGTCCGGCGGCCTCCTCGATGCCGTCGACGAGGCGATCCGCACCGCCGAGAACGCCGGTGCCCGCCTCGAGATCTCCCACCTCAAGGCGATGGGCCCGGCCCACCACGGGCTCACGGCGCAGGCATTCGCGCGGATCGAGGCCGCCCGCACGCGGGGCGTCGACGTCATGGCGGACGTCTACCCGTACACCGCCTCGAGCACGACGCTCACCTCCCGGATGCCGGGGTGGGCACTCGACGGTGGGTTCCCCGCCCTCCTCGCACGCCTGTCCGACCCCGAGGCGCGGGACGCGATCACCGCGGAGGTCGCCGCCGGATTCGCCCGGGGGATCGGACCGGAGTCCGTCGTCATCGCCTCCGTGGGCGCGCGGACGACGGGCCCGTCCGCACCCGGGCCGAACGGGTCCGGCGGGACCGGCACGCCCGACCACACATGGGCCGTCGGCCGTTCCATCGCCGAGATCGCGGAGGCCGAGGAGTGCTCCCCGGCCGAGGCCGCCGCCCGCCTCCTCCACGCCCACAGCGCCTCGGTCGCGATCATCAACCACGGCATGGACGAGGAGGAGGTCGCCTCCGTCCTCCGACACCCGCTCGTGTCCGTCGCGAGCGACGGAGCGGTGCTGTCGATGACCCGGAAGGGAACCCCGCACCCGCGGGCGTTCGGCACCTTCGTCCGTGTCCTCGACACCTACGTCCGCGAACGCGGAGTGCTGTCCCTCGAGGAGGCGATCCGGAAGATGACCTCCCTGCCGGCGGGGCGCCTCGGGACCGGGGAGCGCGGCACGCTCCGGGACGGTGCGGTCGCCGACGTCGTCGTGTTCGACCCTGCCACGGTGAAGGAGAACGCGACGTTCCTCGACCCCTGGCAGCTCGCCTCGGGAGTGAGCGAGGTGCTCGTGAACGGAGTGTTCGCGGTCGCCGGGGGAGCGCTCACCGAGAACCGGGCCGGCGAGGTGCTCACCGAATGGTGAGGCACGCCGCACCGTCCCCCGGAGCGGTCCACCGAGGACGGAACGGGCGCGCCATGTCACCATGAGGGCATGGCACTGAGCGATCGAATCGGTGACGAGAACCCGCCGCCGACGTCCACCCGGTGGATGAATCCGGCCCGTTCCCTCGCGATCATCGTCGTCGTCGCGATCCACGCGATCGCCGACACCGTCGAGACCCGGTTCACCGATTTCGGCACGAGCGCGTGGTGGCTCGCGAACTTCATCGACTCGGCCAGCCGTTGGTGCGTGCCGGTCTTCCTCATGATCTCCGGCGCGCTCGCCCTCGACCCGCGGCGCGGCGTCACGCCCGGGGAGTTCTGGGCCAAACGCGTGTGGCGCATCGGGATCCCGCTCGTGTTCTGGACCGTCGTGTACGTGCTGTTCCGGCTCTACTACATGCACGGTCGGAAGAGCGACTGGAACCCGATCCTCGCGATCGCCTCCGGATCGCCCTTCGTCCAGCTGTACTTCCTCTACGTCATCGGCGGGCTGGCACTCCTCACGCCGTGGATGCGCCTCCTCGCCATCCACGGCTCCCGGCGCCTCCAGTGGGGCACCGCGCTCATCCTCCTCGGGATCGGCATGGTCGACCTCCTGCTCAGCCGCGTGTTCGGGGTCGGAGAACTCAACGCCGCGACCCGCTTCTTCCCGCTCATGGCCTTCTACGTCCTCGGGTGGGTACTGCGCGACTGGATCCTCACGCGTCGGCAGCTGGCCTGGACATGGGTCGTGTTCCTCGGCAGCTGGCTCGTCACCTTCGGATGGGCGGGACTCGGGATCGGTGAGAAACCGTGGAAGTTCTCCTACGAGTACCTCTCACCGGGCGTCGTCGGGATGTCGCTCTCCGCGTACCTCCTCCTCCACTGGTACATGCGGGAAGGTGCGGGGACGAAAGGTGCTGCGCCCGGGGCACCACGCCTGCCGAGGTGGCGGGCCCTGCACCTGCTCTACCCGTACTCCTTCGGCGTGTTCCTCCTCCACCCCCTCCTGCTCTTCCCCATGCGGAACCTCATCGGTGTCCCGTCCTCCCTCGGCGATGTCGCCCTCCACGGGATCGTCATGCCGATCGTCTACACCGTCGTCTGTGCGCTCGCCACCTGGGTGTGCCTGCGGATCCCGCTCCTGCGCGATGTCTTCGGATCCGGGAACCCTCCGCAGATCGTCCTCCAGAAGGCCCGGCACGAGAACTGAGCGCATTCCGGCCGTCCCGGCTCTAGAGTGTGAACCGGATCCCCACCCCTCGAAGAAGGAGCACCCATGACCACCCTTCGTGCCGTCGTCACCGGAGCGAGTTCAGGAATCGGCGCAGCCACCGTGCGGCAGCTGCGGGAGGCCGGCTGGGACGTCGTCGCCGTCGCCCGCCGCGCGGAGAAGCTCAGGGCTCTCGCGGAGGAGACCGGCGCCTCGTACGTCGTCACCGACGTCACCGATGACGAGTCCGTCGCCGCGATGGCCGCCGAGGTGCTCTCAGGCGGACCCGTCCACGCGCTCGTCGCGAACGCCGGCGGAGCGATCGGGACCGACACCATCGCCGAGGCGAAGGTCGACGACTGGCGGGCGATGTACGAGGTGAACGTCCTCGGCGTGCTCCGCTGCGTCACCGCACTGCTGCCCGCCCTCGAGGAGTCCGGACGCGGGGACATCGTCGTCCTCTCCTCGACCGCCGGCCACATCGCCTACGAGGGCGGTGGCGGGTACGTCGCGGCCAAGCACGGTTCGCACACGATCGCGGCGACCCTGCGCCTCGAACTCGCCGGCAAGCCGGTACGCGTCATCGAGATCGCCCCGGGCATGGTGCGGACCGAGGAGTTCTCCCGCAAGCGCCTCGGCTCCCAGGACGCCGCCGACAAGGTCTACGAGGGCGTCGAGCACCCGCTCACCGCCGAGGACTGCGCCGACGCGATCACGTGGACGCTCACCCGCCCGCACCACTTCAACGTCGACCTCATGGTCATCCGCCCGCTCGCCCAGGCCGCGCAGCACAAGGTGGCGCGGAACCAGGGACTCTGAGCGCGGCGGTGGGTGTCCGGACCGGCGCGGTGACGGTATAGAATCGGACCCGCGTCGATCCGGCCATCACCGGGGAGCATCCGGAAGAACGGCAGTCCACGGCAATGCGCCGGCGGCTGCCCAGTAGAACCGGACGGGCGGGCCCGACACAGCCCTTTCGAATGAGCGATCCGCGCGCGGACGTGCGCCACCGGGGCACCGGGGCGTCACGGACGGGCCGTGGATAAGCGGGGTGGTACCGCGGCAGTCATGTCGTCCTCGCACGGATCAGACCCGGAACACTCAAAAGGGACGCTCATGACCGAACAGATCTACCCCAAGCGGACGACCTCCGCCTTCGGCCTCACGGCCTCGCCCGACTTCCCCGCCATGGAGAAGGACGTGCTCGACTTCTGGGAGAAGGACGGCACCTTCCAGGCCTCCGTCGACCAGCGGGACGCAGGCGATCACGGCGAGAACGAGTTCGTCTTCTACGACGGCCCGCCCTTCGCGAACGGCCTGCCGCACTACGGCCACCTCCTCACCGGCTACGTCAAGGACGTCGTGCCGCGTTACCGCACGATGCTCGGTGACAAGGTCGAACGCCGTTTCGGGTGGGACACCCACGGGCTGCCCGCCGAACTCGAGGCGGAACGGCAGCTCGGCATCACCGACAAGTCGCAGATCGGTGAGATGGGTATCGCCGCGTTCAACGACGCATGCCGCGCCTCGGTGCTCAAGTACACCGGGGAGTGGCGGAACTACGTGACCCGGCAGGGTCGCTGGGTCGACTTCGACAACGACTACAAGACCCTCAACGTCACGTTCATGGAGAGCGTGATGTGGGCCTTCAAGCAGCTGTGGGACAAGGACCTCGTCTACAAGGGCTACCGCGTCCTCCCGTACTGCTGGAAGGACCAGACCCCGCTGTCCAACCACGAGCTGCGCATGGACGACGACGTGTACAAGATGCGTCAGGATCCGGCCGTCACCCTCGGGTACAAGCTCACGGACTCCGACGAGTGGGTCCTCATCTGGACGACGACCCCGTGGACGACCCCTTCCAACCAGGCCGTCGCCGTCCACCCCGACGTCGACTACGTCGCGGTCCGGCCGGAGGCCTCGGTGGAGGGTGAACTCGCGGGGAAGACGTTCATCCTCGCCAAGGCCCGCCTCGGCGCCTATGCCCGCGAGCTCGGCGAGAACCCGGAGATCCTCCGCGAGTTCACCGGCACCGAGCTCCTCGGGAAGTCCTACGAACCGCCGTTCGGGTTCTTCGAGGGCAAGCAGGCCGAGTACGGCGAGCGCATGCACACGATCCTCGCGGCCGACTTCGTCACGACCGAGGACGGTACCGGTATCGTCCACCAGTCCCCGGCCTTCGGTGAGGAGGACAAGGCCCTCACCGACACCTACGGCATCCTCGCCGTCCGCCCCGTCGACGACGCCGGTCGCTTCGACGCGCTCGTGCCCGATTACCGGGGGCTGAACGTCTTCGACGCGAACAAGCAGATCATCAAGGACCTGCGGAACCACACCGGGCCGGTCGAGGGACGCAGCGCACTGCTCGTGCGTCACGAATCCTACGAGCACTCGTACCCGCACTGCTGGCGCTGCCGGAACCCCCTCATCTACCGCGCCGTCGACAGCTGGTTCGTGCGCGTCACGGCGTTCCGCGACCGCATGGTCGAACTCAACGAGCAGATCAACTGGGTGCCCGCGAACGTCAAGCACGGGCAGTTCGGCAAGTGGCTCGAGAACGCGCGCGACTGGTCGGTCTCCCGCAACCGGTTCTGGGGATCGCCGCTGCCGGTGTGGGAGTCCGACGACCCGACGTACCCGCGCACCGACGTCTACGGCTCCCTCGAGGAGATCGAACGGGACTTCGGGCGGTTGCCGCTCAACGCCGAAGGCGAGCCGGACCTCCACCGCCCGTGGATCGACGACCTCGTGCGCCCGAATCCCGACGACCCCACGGGGAAGTCGATGATGCGCCGCGTGCCGGAGATCTTCGACGTGTGGTTCGACTCCGGTTCGATGTCCTACGCCCAGGTGCACTTCCCGTTCGAGAACGAGGAGTGGTTCACCGACCACTTCCCGGCGGACTTCATCGTCGAATACATCGGTCAGACGCGTGGCTGGTTCTACCTCCTCCACGTCCTCGCGACCGCGATCTTCGACAAGCCGGCGTTCACGAACGTCATCTCGCACGGCATCGTGCTCGGCTCCGACGGCCAGAAGATGTCGAAGAGCCTGCGCAACTACCCGGACGTGAACGAGGTCTTCGACCGCGACGGTTCCGACGCCATGCGGTGGTTCCTCATGTCGAGCCCGATCCTGCGCGGCGGCAATCTCGTCGTCACCGAACAGGGCATCCGTGACGGCGTCCGCCAGGTCATCCTCCCGCTGTGGAACGCGTGGCACTTCTTCGCGACCTATGCGAACAACGCGGACGCGGCCGGTGGAGCCGGCGGCGCCGGGTACGAGGCGAAGTCGCGGTACGAGTCCACCCAGGTCCTCGACCGCTACCTCCTCGCGAAGACGCACGACCTCATCGTCGGGTTCCGCGCGAAGATGGACGACTACGACATCTGGGGTGCATGCGAGCTCGTCCGTGAGCACCTCGACATGTTCACGAACTGGTACGTGCGCCGCTCGCGCCGCCGGTTCTGGGAGGGCACTGCGGACACCCACGAGACCTTCGACGTGTACTTCACGTGCCTCGAGGCGTTCCTGCGGGTCGCCGCACCGCTCCTGCCCTTCACGACCGAGGAGATCTTCCGTGGCCTCACCGGTGGGCGGTCCGTCCATCTGAGTGACTACCCGAACGCGGATCTCTTCCCGGCCGACGACGCCCTCGTCGCCGCGATGGACCGGACCCGCGAGGTCTGCTCGACCGGATCGAGCCTCCGCAAGGCGAACAAGCTCCGCGTGCGTCTGCCGCTCGCGGGTCTCACCGTCGCCACGGACACCGAACTCGGTGAGGACTTCACCGGGATCATCGCCGACGAGCTCAACGTCCGCGAGGTCTCCGTCCTGCCGATCGCCCGCGCGAAGGAGGCCGGATTCGTCCTCGAACAGAAGCTCACGGTGAACGCCCGTGCCGCCGGCCCCCGCCTCGGCAAGGACGTGCAGTTCGCGATCAAGGGATCGAAGACGGGTGACTGGTCCGTCGAGAACGGAGTCGTCACCTCGGGTGGGATCGCTCTCGAGGAGGGCGAGTACACGCTCGAGGACGTCGCGGAGGCCGGTGACTCCGGTGCCGCGCTCGCGGCGATGGACGGCGGATTCGTCGCCCTCGACGTCACCGTCACCCCCGAGCTCGAGGCAGAGGGCCTGGCCCGCGACACCGTCCGTGCGGTGCAGAACGCCCGGAAGCAGCTCGACCTCGACGTCTCCGATCGCATTCTCGTGACCGTCTCCGGTCCCGAGGCGGTCCGGGCGGCCGTCGAGGCGCACCGGGATCTCGTCGCCGGGGAGACCCTCGCGACGGCGCTCGAGGTCACGACCGAGACGCTCGCCGGGGACGCGGTCTTCGCGGCGACCGAGGTCGGCGCCGACACGTCCGTGAAGGTGGTGCGGGCATGACCGACACCCCGAACCCTGCCGCGGGTCCGGACGACGTGCCCGGGCCGGAGGGGCCCGATGGTGCGGACGGTGCCGCGGGTGCCGCCGGCGCTCTGCCGGGCACCGACGAGTGGAACGCGCTCGCTCCGCTCGTGCCGGACGACCCGGACGCCGATCTGGTGGCGGACGTCGACGAGGACGAGGCGCCTCGGCCGCTGCCCGCGGAACCCCGCGGTACCGCCGAGCTCGCCCGGGTGTACTCCGCGCTCCTCGCCCGGGCGGGGGAGACGCTCATCGAGAAGCGGCTCGACGCGACCGCGCGGGCCTGCGAGCTCCTCGGGGACGTGCACCGGTCCGCGCCCGTCATCACCCTGACCGGGACGAACGGCAAGACCTCGACCGCTCGGATGGTCGATGCGCTCCTGCGTGAGCACGGTCTGCGGGTCGGTCGGTTCACGAGCCCCCATCTGCACCGCGTGACCGAACGTGTCGCCGTCGACGGGGAGGAGGTCTCCGAGTCCGTGTTCGTGCGGGTGTACGACGAGATCGAGCCGATCCTGCAGATGGTCGACGCCGAGCTCGAGTCCGCCGGTCGCGGGAAGCTCACCTTCTTCGAGACGCTCACCGTCCTCGGGTTCGCGATCTTCGCGGACGCGCCCGTCGACGTCGTCGTGCTCGAGGTCGGGATGGGCGGCGAGTGGGACTCGACGAACGTCGCCGATGCCCAGGTGTGCGGCTTCACCCCGATCGGACTCGACCACCAGGCGTTCCTCGGGGACACCCTCGAGAAGATCGCTGCGACGAAGGCCGGCATCCTCGACCGGAACATCGAACCGACCCCGGCGCCGCACCCGGTCGCCGTCGTCGGACACCAGGAGGAGGCCGCTGCCGAGGAACTCGAGGCGCAGTTCGGCCGCCGCGGAGTCCGCGGTCTGTGGGCCGGCCGGGAGTTCGACGTCGTCGAGCGTGCCCGGGCCGTCGACGGTCAGCTCGTCACCGTCCGTGGCCTGCTGGGGGAGTACCGCGACCTGTTCCTGCCCCTCCACGGGGAGCACCAGGCGCAGAATGCCGCCCAGGCCCTCGTGATCGCCGAGGCGTTCCTCACCGATCCGGACCGCCTCGGGTCCGTGGGCGATCCGGCTGCGGCGGAGGGGGAGGCGGCCCGTCCGCTCGACGCGGAGCTCATCGGTTCGGCGTTCTCGTCGATGTCCTCGCCCGGACGCGCGGAGATCCTCCGGAGCGAACCGACCGTGCTCGTCGACGGGGCGCACAACCCCGCCGGTGCCGCCGTCCTCGCGAACACGCTCGCCGAGGCGTTCGACTTCCGGGAGGTCATCGCGGTCGTCGCGGTGTTCGCGGACAAGGATCCGCACGGTCTGCTCGAACACGTGCGGAAGTTCGCCGACCGGGTCGTCGTCACCGAGACGCTCTCGGACCGGGCGCTCCCGGTCGACGAACTCGCCGACGCCGCCTCCGAGTGGTGGGACCGCGACGACGTCCTCCGCGAACGCGACATGAACGCCGCGCTCATGAAGGCGATCGACCTGGCGCTCGAGGACGGGGAGCCGGGCATCGGCATCGTCGTCACCGGGTCGCTCACCACGGTCGCCGAGGCACGGACCCTCCTGGGAAGGACGGGGATCTGATGGCGCCGGAGACGAACGACGGCAGCGGCGCTGTGAACGGGGGTGGCGGTTCTGTGAATGGTGGTGCCGGTTCCGTGAACGGAGGCGCCCCGCGGCAGGATCGGCCGAGGACGAAGCTCCGGATGATGTGCTCGACGATCCTCGTGTGCGAGCTCCTCGTCGTGTACTTCGCGGCTCTCACCGGTTACGGGCTGGGGCCGGTACCGCTCGGATGGTTGCTCACCGGTGCGGGACTCCTCGCGGTGCTCATCGTCGTCGCGATCCTCCTGCTGCCGCGCTACCGCGGGGAGAATCGGCCCGGCGTCGCGCTCGGATGGATCATCCAGGTGCTCATCACTGCCGGAGGGTTCGTCATGCCTGCGCTCTTCTTCGTCGGCCTTCTCTTCGGCGTGCTCTGGTACGCCGCGGTGTACTGGGGCCGCCGGATGGACCGCGAACTCACCGCCTGGGGGAAGTGACCCGAGCGGCACTCCCGCGCACAGCACGCGGATCCAGCACTCTGACCCGGGACGCACGGATGAACCGTGCTTCCCGGGGCACACTGCTGCCGGGGTCCGGGCAGGTGCCGTTCGCCGGAACAGCGGGGCGCCTCGGCGGGGGCGTGGGGCCCGGCGCGGGGCAGGACCGATAGGATCGCGGGGAACGGTTGTAGACATAAGGAGTTACGGTGACCGAACGCACGCTCATCCTCGTGAAGCCCGACGGTGTGGCCCGGGGTCTCATCGGGAAGATCATCGATCGGATCGAGACGAAGGGGTACGTGATCGAGGCGCTCGACCTGCGGACCGCCTCGCAGGAGACCCTCGCCGCGCACTACGCCGAGCACGAGGGCAAGCCCTTCTACCAGCCGCTCGTCGACCTCATGTCCTCGGGCCCGCTCGTGGCGATCGTCGCCTCGGGCGAGGGCGTCATCAAGGGATGGCGTTCGCTCGCCGGCACCACCGACCCGACGACCGCGGCCCCCGGCACCATCCGCGGTGACTTCGGACGCGACTGGGGCACCGCGGTGCAGCAGAACCTCGTGCACGGTTCCGACTCGCCCGAGTCCGCCGAGCGTGAGATCGCCATCTGGTTCCCGGAGGCCTGACGCCCGCGGTCGGGCCGCAGGTGGCGACTGCACCACCTCGTCGCCCGGTCCACGACAACGCCCGTTCCCACGCCTGGGGACGGGCGTTCGTCGTCGGTACCGGGAGCTGTGGACAGTGACCGGCCGCGAGATCCAGACACACTGTCGAGTTCCTTTCGTAGAACGCGCGTTGAGTCTGGAAAACGCCAACCTGTCTGGCAATCATGGCGACCGTTGACGATCCAGCGAGTGCTTCGCTGGTGCTGCGTCCCGCGAAGTTGTGACCGCAGGAGCCCGGAGTCCTCCGCGTTTTCCCCAGGTGGGCACGCACGCTGTCCTGGCTGCAACACCGTGCGGCACCGTTCCGGCCATGCAGAACATGTTCACCGCCGCCGAGGCGCGCAACGCCGGCATTGACGGGCACCGGATCTCCTCGGCGAACACGTGTTGTCTCATTCGACCGGCGTACGGAGTGTACGAGGTGGTCACCGAGTGCCCGGTGCCCGCACACTCGTGGGTCCGGGTCTGGATCGACCGGCCGGACCTCATCGACCGCCGCCGGCGCCTCGGAGTCGACGCACAGTTCGACAACAACCTTCTGAGGGCTCGCATGATCGGCGTACTGGCGCACATGCGCTCTCGGGCGGTCGGCGATGCGGTGAGCCACCGTACGGCGGCTCTTCTTCACGGCTTTCCACGCACCTCGACTCCCCAGTGCGTCGAGGTCACGCACGTGTCGAAGGCGAAGAGCCTGAAGGAGAACGAGCAGCTCCGCGTACGGCGGGCAGCGGCCGCAGCATCCCCGTCGGCGGAGGCGACCACGAGTTCCCACGGGTCGTCGACGCCACTCGTTGGTCCCGTCGATCGCATCGGCCGGCCCACTCGGCGTTCACCCGTGACTCCTCCGTTGCAGCTCCGACGGCACAAGCGACCACTCCCGGCTGATCACGTGGAGGAGTTCGTGTTCCACCATGGCGAGCACTTCGTACGGCCGGGCTTCCGGATCACCACGGCCGCGCGGACGGCTACGGACATCATGATGTCGGGTGACCCCGTGGAGGCGCTCATGGTCGCGGACGCGTACCTTGCGCACGACCGACACCACCCCTATGCAGTGTTGTCTGTTCCGACCCGGCGGACACAGACTGCGTACGTCATCGAGGAACGTCGTGGCGAGCTCCTGAGCGTGTTCGAGGCACTTCCTCGCGGACCCGGCTCTGCGCGCTTCCGACAGACTCTCGCATGGGCGACGGGACTTGCCGGTTCTCCGCTCGAGAGCCATGCAGCGTACGTTCTGCATGTCCTCGGTATCGATTTCGAGCAACAGGTCGAACTGTTCGATCGGGCAGGAATGTTCATCGGACGCACTGACTTCTTCCTCCGCGATTACGGCCTTGCCCTCGAGGTCGATGGGAGAAGCACGTACATACGCACGGACGGGACGGTCGATCCCGACAAGGTCGAGGCGGAGAAAGCGCGCAATGATGCATTCGTGCGGGCTGGGTATCGGACGCTGCGCGTGGGCTGGTCCCACGTGCGCCAACCGCACCGACTTCGGGCGGCGCTGCGGGACATGGGGGTTGTGGTCTGAGGCGTGCAGCCATGCTGAGTTCCCGCCGCCATGGCTGGTTCCAGACACGCTGAACTCAATTAGTCTGGAACCGGCCACAGTGAAGGGAAATCACCCTGCTAGGGCCGGCAGCCTCCCCACGCCCTCAGCCCAGGAGCGTGAGGAAGAAGGTGTCGAAGGTGAGGACGACCGACGCCCCGATCACGACGAGCCAGACGACGGCGACGAGCGGCCACAGGCGACCGATCACCTGGGCGGCCCCGGTCTGCGCGAGCGCCCGGCCGAAGTTCCCCGTCATGAGGTTGTACGCCGTGACGAGGCAGAACATCGGGATCGTCACGGTCCACACGACCATGCACCACGGGCACCCGATGCCGATGACGAAGATCGACTGCACGAACAGGTACATGACGAGCGCGACCCCGCCGGCGAGACCCACGTTGAGTCCGACCATGACCCACCCGGGGATCCGGGTGCGGGAGAGCAGCAACACGCCGAGCAACAACGGGAAGACGTACGCCGCCACGCCGATGAACTGGTTGGGGAACCCGAAGATCTGCGACTGCGGGAAGTTCATGACCCCGCCGCAACTGAAGAACGGGTTGAAGTCGCACGAGAGCACGTGTTCGGGGTTCTCGAGCTTCTTCACCTTCTCGATCGAGAGGTCGAACGCCGCCACGAACCCGATGACGGCGGTGACGACGAGGAATGCGCCGATGCCGCGGTCCCGCAGGAACCACGGGGCCCGCGGCGCTGCCTCACCACCCGGACCGGAGACACCGGGGGAGTCCGCGCCGGAGCGTTCACCGGTCGCCGGGTCCGGCGTGGGCGTGCGGGTGTTCATGCGTTCGTCGGTGGAAGCCACCCCAAAAGGATGCCTCACTTCGGGCCCCGGGGGCGACCGGGTGACGGGTTCCGTGCAGGATCCGCAGGGAGTTCGCAAACAGGACCTCCCGGGTGCGGTCGAGGCGCTGTGACATAATGACGGTGGTGATCGGCCCACACCGTCCGATCTCCCGCTTCCACCTCGCCGGGACGAGTTCGGCCCTGCAGGTAGTACGAAGACGAAGCGGCACAGTACGAGCCACCGCGCGCATCGCGCGAGCCGCACCGTGCAACCACAGGCTTTTTCCGCCCGCCCCCGTAGGACGGGCCACACCGGGACCGTGCTCCGGGGGTAGTGGTGTGACCCCCGTGGAGTACGGCGCTAGGAGCTACCCACATGTCCACCCCTCAAGACCCCCAGGGCTCCGCACAGGATCCCACCGCCGGCATCCTCGCCGACCTGGAGAGCCTCCGGGCCACCCGGACGAAGGACACCCCGGCCGAGGCACCCGCCTCCGAGCACGAAGTGACCCCCGACGTCCTCTCGACTCTCGATTCCATCGCGGAGGCCGCCGAATCCCTCCGGCACCCGGAGGACCACGAGGACGACCTCGATCGCGCCGACGACACCGTCGACGAGGCCGATGACGACGAGCACGCCGACCCGTCCGACGGCTCGGACGACGAGGACTCCGCAGCCGGGGAGGCGGCACCCGCCGCATCCGCACGAGGCGCCGGTGCGGTGTTCTCGCACACGGACGAGGTCGCACCGGCGCCCGCCGCCCCCACGTTCTCCGTGGCCAACCCCTTCTCGTTCGGCACCGCGTTCTCCGCTCCGACCGAGGCCCCTGCCTTCACCCCCGCGCCCGTACCTGCCGGGGGTGGTCTGCTGTTCCAGGCCCCGCAGCCGGAACTCGCGACCCCGGTCGACCCCGACTGGGACGACGAGGACGAGGACTCGGAGGACCGCGACGCCGCGCCGGCCGACCGGAGCACCGGTCGGAACGACGACCGGGACACGCGCCGAGCCGGCGACGGTGAGGACGACGAGGACCGCACCGCACGCGGGGACGAAGACACCGACGACCGTGACGAGCAGGACGACCAGCCGCGTCGCCGCCGCCGCGGAGGCCGTGGTCGCCGCTCGAAATCACGCGACCAGCAGGAGTCGAACGACGACTCCGCGAAGGACGAAGGCGCGCGTGAGGACGGGAAGTCCGACACCGGCTCGAAGCGCTCCTCGAAGACCGAGCAGTCCGCGAGGACCGATGACGGGGCACAGAACGACACCTCGAACGACGACGAGCGCGACGACGACGGGGATCGCGAGGACGACAACGAGGGCTCGAGCCGACGCCGCCGTCGCACCAGGAGCCGTTCGCGGTCCGGTGACCGCGCCGATCGCAGCGACCGGAGCGAGCGTCCGACCTCCGCGGACGAGGTGACCGGGGTCAAGGGTTCGACCCGCCTCGAGGCGAAGCGTCAGCGTCGCCGTGAGGGTCGGGAGGCCGGTCGGCGCCGCACGATCATCACCGAGGCCGAGTTCCTCGCCCGCCGCGAGTCGGTCGAACGGAAGATGATCGTCCGCGAGCTCGACGGCCGGACGCAGCTCGGGGTGCTCGAGGACGGGATCCTCGTGGAGCACTACCTCTCGGAGGCGAAGGCGCACGCCTCGCTCATCGGCAACGTGTACCTCGGCAAGGTGCAGAACGTCCTGCCGAGCATGGAGGCCGCATTCATCGACATCGGCAAGGGGCGCAACGCGGTCCTCTACGCCGGCGAGGTGAATTGGGACGCCCTCGGGATGGAGGGAAAGCCGCGCCGCATCGAACTCGCCCTCAAACCCGGCGACTCGGTCCTCGTCCAGGTGACGAAGGACCCGATCGGCCACAAGGGCGCCCGCCTCACGAGCCAGATCTCCCTCCCGGGCCGATTCCTCGTGTACGTGCCGGGCAACTCGATGACGGGAATCTCCCGCAAACTGCCCGACGTCGAGCGTGCCCGCCTCAAGCGCGTCCTCAAGGAACTCGTTCCCGCGGATGCCGGTGTCATCGTCCGGACCGCAGCCGAGGGTGTCTCCGAGACCGAACTCGGGCGTGACGTCGATCTGCTCTCGAAGCGCTGGGAGTCGATCACGAAGAAGGCGGAGGCGCCGAAGACCCTCGCCCCGCAGCTGCTCTACAGCGAGCCGGACATGACGGTCCGGATCATCCGGGACGTCTTCAACGAGGACTTCTCCGCGCTCGTCATCGACGGTGACAAGGTGTGGGAGACGATCCACGAGTACGTCGAGTCGGTCGCCCCCGACCTCCTCGACCGGGTGTCCCGGTACGAGGGCGACGAGGACATCTTCGAGCACTTCCGGGTCTCCGAGCAGATCGAGAAGGCGCTCGATCGCAAGGTGAACCTGCCCTCGGGCGGTTCCCTCGTCATCGACCGGACCGAGGCGATGACGGTCATCGACGTCAACACCGGAAAGTTCACCGGTTCGGGTGGGAACCTCGAGGAGACCGTGACGAAGAACAACCTCGAGGCAGCCGAGGAGGTCATCCGGCAGCTGCGTCTGCGCGACATCGGCGGCATCATCGTCATCGACTTCATCGACATGGTCCTCGAGTCGAACCGTGACCTCGTGGTCCGTCGCCTCGTCGAGTGCCTCGGGCGGGACCGGACCAAGCACCAGGTCGCCGAGGTCACCTCGCTCGGCCTCGTGCAGATGACGCGCAAGCGGATCGGCACCGGTCTGGCGGAGTCCCTCGTCCAGGCGGGCGAGGATCTCTCGGGCCGTGGACTCCTCCTGCCGGGAACCGAACCCGAGCCGGAGAAGGTCCAGCTCAAGTCCCGCCGCAAGAACAAGCGGGACAAGAACCGTTCGGAGACCCCCGCTCCCGCCGAGGAACCCGCGGTCGATCCGGTGAAGGAGGCCGAGGAGGCGAAGAAGGCCGAGGAGGCTCGCGCGGCGCTCGCGGCCGTCGCCTCCGCGGCGAAGAAGGCGCACGAGGACGAGGAGTCGGCGACCGCCGCCGACGTCGCCGTGCAGAACGGTGACGACCGCGGGGACGGCGCTCCCGCCCCCGAGGCCCCGGAGTCCGAGGGCAGGTCCCGTCGTTCGCGCTCCCGCCGTTCCCGGAAGAAGACCGAGGACGCCGCCGAGGCGCCCGCGGCCTCGCAGACGCCGGCGGG
>NZ_BAAANO010000008.1:236672-237024 GCF_039529845.1 Brevibacterium samyangense
GAACACGGCACCCGCCGCCGATGCCTCGGCGGAGCGCGTCTCGGACGTGGAGAAGCACGTGAAGGCGGAGAAGCCGGCGAAGGCTGCGAAGCCGGCACCTGCCGAGCCCACCGGCCCCGCGCCGCTCATGATCGGCATGGAGGCAGAGACGAAGATCCAGTCCGCTCCTGCACCGGCGAAGAAGAAGGAGGCCCCGAAGCGGGCCCCGAAGCAGCAGCCGGAGGCGGAGTCGAAGCCGGCTCTGCCGTTCGTCATGATCGGCATGGACGAGGACTGAGCTCCGCCCTGCGCCCGGCCGGGCCCGCACGCCGGGCGCACGAGGCCCGGTGGATCGCGGAACACGGCGCCCCGG
>NZ_BAAANO010000008.1:237033-260319 GCF_039529845.1 Brevibacterium samyangense
CGTCCGGGGCGCCGTGCGTCGTCCGCCCCGGGGCGGCGCTGTTCCACATCGTGGGAGTTACGATCGTGTAAACGTCTGCGGCGGACAAGTCCCCCAGCTTGATTCGGGGTGTGATGTGCGTCATTCTCTCTTCTCATGACCGAATCACTTGTGAGCAGCGCCACCATTCTGGCCACCGCTGCGACCGGACCCATGACGATCGACGAACGCGTCGACGCGGCCCTCGCGCCCTTCGTCACCGCGTTCTCCAACATCATCTTCTTCGCCGTCCCGCTTCCCGGTGGCGGTTCCTTCCCCCTCGTCGTCGCGTGGCTCATCCTCGGCGCGCTCGTCTTCACCCTCTATTTCGGCTTCATCCAGTTCCGCGGCTTCGGCGTCGCGCTCGAGGTCGTCCGGGGCAAGTTCTCCAAGCCGACCGATCCCGGTGAGGTCACGCACTTCCAGGCCCTCGCCTCCGCCGTGTCCGGCACCGTCGGCCTCGGCAACATCGCAGGTGTGGGTGCCGCCATGGCTCTCGGTGGTCCGGGTGCGGCTTTCTGGATGATCGTCGCCGGCCTCCTCGGCATGGCCTCGAAGTTCGCCGAGTGCACCCTCGGTGTCATGTACCGCGAGATCGACAAGGACGGCGTGGTCCACGGCGGACCGTTCAAGTACCTGCCCGTCGCCTTCAAGGTGTTCTCGACTCCGGTCGCCAAGGTGCTCACCGGTCTCTTCGCGATCGCGATCCTGCTCTTCGGTGTCGCCGGCGGCGGCATGTTCCAGGCCAACCAGGCCTTCGTCCAGATCCAGAACGTCACCGGTGGCGACGAGGGTCTCCTCGGTTCGCAGTGGGCCGGCCTCGTCGTCGGCATCATCATCGCGGCGTTCGTCGGTGCCGTGATCATCGGTGGGATCAAGTCGATTGCGAAGGTCACCGACAAGCTCGTGCCCGCGATGGCGATCCTCTACATCTTCTCGTGCCTCGTCGTCATCCTCGGCAACATCACACACATCGGTCCCGCCATTGCCGACATCTTCGCCGGTGCGTTCACCCCGCAGGCCGGTCTGGGCGGCATCATCGGCGTCATGATCGTCGGATTCCAGCGTGCCGCGTTCTCGAACGAGTCCGGTATCGGCTCGGCCGCGATCGCGCACTCCGCCGTGAAGACGCGCCGCCCGGTGTCCGAGGGCTTCGTCGCTCTCCTCGAGCCGTTCCTCGACACCGTCGTGGTCTGCACCATGACCGCACTCACGATCATCATCGCCGGCCAGCAGTCCTACACCGATGCGGTCGCGATGGCCTCGGCCGGTGAGGAACTCTCGGTCGACGGCGTGACACTTGCTTCGGACGCGTTCTCGACGATCACCGGCTGGTGGCCGATGCTCCTCACTATCGCCGTCGTCCTCTTCGCTGTTTCCACGCTCATCACCTGGGCGTACTACGGCCAGAAGGCATGGCACTACCTGTTCGGCAAGCGAGTCGTCGGTGACTACATCTACAAGGCGATCCTGCTCGCCTTCATCATCATCGGCTGCATGGCCTCGTTCAGCCAGATCGTGAACTTCGCGGACGCCGCGCTCTTCATGTGTGCGTTCATCAACATCCTCGGCCTCTACATCCTCATGCCGAAGGTGAAGAAGGCGATGAAGGAATTCCTCGCGGAGCGCAGGTCGGGCAAGCTCTACGATCTCGGCGACGACGAGATCGACTCGAAGGAGTCGGTGACCGCCTGAGCGGTCCGTTCCGGCCCGCGGCCCAGGCCGTACTCCGCCGAGGCGCCCCGGTGGTGAGGAGAAGTCCTCACCACCGGGGCGCCTCGGCGGTTCTGTGTGTCCGTGCGGACGGTTAGAGTCGGGTTCATGGTGGATGTGAGCAACAGCACGCGGCGCACGGCGGAGGAATCGGCAGCGATCCGCGCAGCGGCGCGGGCCCGCGGGGTCCAACCCGATTACGTGTCCGCGCAGGGTGAGCCGGTCTCGGTACCTCCCGGGACCCTCGCGACGGTGCTCGGGGCGCTCGGCCCGGAAAGCGGTGCAACGCACGTCGTCCCGTCGTTCACCGCGACCTTCGTCGGCACTCCTGCGCTCGTCCCTCTCGGGTCCTCCGACCCAGGACCGGCCGAGGTGAACGTCACCCTCGTGACCGAGGACGGCGAGGACATTCCGCTCACGGTCCGTCGCGTCGGCGACCGGCCCGTCGTGGTCGTCCCACCGGACGTGCCCGAGGGCTACCACGAACTCGTCGTCACCGGAGGAGGGGCCCGGGGACGTGCCGGTGAGGCGCATGGAGTGCACACCGGACCCGACCCTGCCATCGCTGAACCGCTCACCGGGTCCGACCGGGCCAACGGACCGGACCCGCTCACCGTCGGTTCGGGCACGGTCCTCGTCGCCCCCGCCCGCGCTCCCGAGGTCGAGGAACGCGCCTGGGGCCTCACCGTGCAGCTGTACTCGGTGCGTTCCGGGCGGTCCTGGGGGATCGGCGATTTCGGGGACCTCGCGGATCTCCTCGCGCTCGGCGCCGCTCACGGTGCGGACTTCGTGCTCATCAACCCCATTCATGCCGGACGCCCGCTCCCACCGCTCGAGAACTCCCCGTACCTGCCGTCCAGCCGCCAGGCGATCGACCCGATCTACCTGCGGATCGAGGACGTCCCCGAATTCGCCCGCGCCCGTGCCGAATTCCGCGATCGGTGCGCGGTCCTCCGAGCGGGTTGGGCCGAGGAGGCACGGATCGGGACACCGATCGACCGTGATCGCGTCCTCGCGGACAAACTCCGCGCCCTCGCGGAGCTCTACCTCCTCACCCGCACTCCGGCGGCGGGGGACGACCCGGACCGGGCGGCGACAGTCCCGACGGAGGCCCTTCCGGGGGGAGCCCGCAGCGCCCGCCTGGCCCGGTTCATCGCCGAGGCGCCCGAGGGCACGCGCGCGTGGGCCGCCTTCAACGCCGCCGCGGTGGCCGAGAACGAGGCCGCGGATGCGTGGCCCGGGGTCCTCCAGGAACCGGATTTCTGGATGTGGACCCAGTTCCTCGCCCGAGAACAACTCGAGGCCGCCGAGCGCACCGCGCAAGAACTCGGCATGTCGATCGGGCTCATGACCGACCTCGCGGTCGGCGTCTCCCGCGACGGCGCGGATGCCACGGCTCTCGCCGAGTACTTCGCTCCCGGCGTGTCCGTCGGTGCCCCCGCGGACTACTACAACCAGCTCGGCCAGGACTGGTCCCAGCCGCCGTGGCATCCCGAGCGACTCGCCGAGGCCGACTACGCCCCGCTGCGCGACCTCTTCCGCACCGCTTTCACCGGTGCGGGTGGAATCCGGATCGACCACGCCATGGGTCTCTTCCGCCTGTGGTGGGTACCCGAGGGGCATGCGGCGAAGGACGGCGCATACGTCGCGTACGACTCGGAGGCGATCCTCGCGGTGCTCGTGACGGAGGCCGCGCGCGCCGGCGTCGTCATCGTGGGGGAGGACCTCGGCACGGTGGCACCCGGAGTACGGGAACGGCTCGCGGACCTCGGGATCCTCGGGACCTCGGTCATGTGGTTCGAACGGGACGCGGAGACCGGACTCCTCACGGATCCGGAGGACTACCGTGAACTCACCCTCGCGACGCTCGACACCCACGACATGATGCCGCTCGCCGGCCACCTCGACCTCGCCGACGTCGATCTCTCCGAGGAACTCCATCAACTCGCGGACGATCCCGAGGTCGTGCGCGCGGTCGAACGGCAGGACCGCCAGAATGTCCTCGAGGGGCTCAGGGCCGCGGGTGTTCCCGTGCCGGAGGGGACCGTCGGCTCCATCCGCGACCACGCGGCGTTCTCGGAGGCCTTCCACGCGTACCTCGCCCGCGCCTCGAGCGCGCTGCTCGGGGTAGCACTCACGGATGTCGTCGGTGAGGCGCGCGCGCAGAACAAACCGGGTACGTCCACCGAGTACCCCAATTGGACCGTGCCACTCGCGGACGGCACGGGTGCGCCGGTGCTCCTCGACGACTTCTTCACGCCGGGATCGGGACCTGCGGAACGACTCCGGACGATCGCGGCGTGCTTCTCCGCCGCGGATCACGGAAGGGACGACGGGGGGATGCCGCACCTCGACTAAGCTCGGGCGACGAACGAAGGGGCATCATGACGGACATTCCTGCTGAGCTCGCGCGCCTGCGCGGCAGTATCGACAACCTCGACGCGGCACTCGTGCACGTGCTCGCCGAACGCTTCAAACTCACCGAACGGGTCGGTGAGCTCAAGGCGAAGCACGCCCTGCCACCGGCCGATCCGGCCAGGGAGGCGCGGCAGGTCGAGCGCCTGCGTCGCCTCGCGGAGGACTCCCACCTCGACCCCGAGTTCGCGGAGAAGTTCCTCGCGTTCATCGTGGCGGAGGTCATCCGCCACCACGAACGGATCGCCGAGGAACACACCTCGGACGATCGCACCGCGTGACGCAAACCACGCGCGCGGTGTGCTGTGGGCTTTTGACCCCCCGCCGGGCCGCAGCGTAGGATGGAACGTCGGTGCCGCGCAGTCGTCTGCGCGATGCCACAGGGCTGACTCTCCCTCCCAATGGGTACTTCACCAAGAGCGGGTCGCCGTCGCACATGTCGTTCCTCCGGGCCCGCCCTGGAAGGGCGCATGGTCAGAGTTCCCCACGGAACGCAGAACGAACGAGGAAGGTACGTACATGGTCTACGCCATCGTCCGCGCCGGAGGACACCAGGAAAAGGTTTCCGTCGGCGACATCATCACTGTCAACCGCATGAAGGCCGAGGCCGGCGACACGATCGAACTCCCGGTCGTTCTGCACGTCGACGGGGAGACCGTCACCCACGCCGCTGATGCCCTCGCGAAGATCACCGTTTCCGCCGAGGTCGTCGACGAGCTCCGTGGACCGAAGATCGTGATCCAGAAGTACAAGAACAAGACGGGCTACAAGAAGCGTCAGGGCCACCGCCAGGACCTCACCCGCCTCAAGATCACCGGTATCAAGTAATCACTTCATCCCGCTTCGGGACCTGACAACTCTCCGCAGGAGGAACAGACATGGCACACAAGAAGGGCGCGAGCTCCACTCGCAACGGTCGTGACTCGAACGCACAGCGCCTCGGCGTGAAGCGCTTCGGCGGCCAGCTCGTCAACGCCGGCGAGATCATCGTCCGCCAGCGTGGCACCCACTTCCACCCCGGCAACAACGTCGGCCGTGGCGGCGACGACACCCTCTTCGCCCTCTCCGCGGGCGCCGTGAAGTTCGGCGAGCGCAAGGGCCGCAAGGTCGTCGACATCGTCGTGGCGGGCTGAACGAGAGTTCTTCCGCGCGCACGCGCATGAACGTCCGCACTCCGCTCGGAGTGCCCGCACCCCTTCCGGGGTGCACCCGGTGAAAGGGGTGAGCCACCGCGCTCACCCCTTTTCCGCATTCCCGGCTCGTCCGGACATCCAGGCACGCCCGGTCATCCGCCCGGCAGGTAGGTAAGAGGAACCCATGGCAACAGAGTTCATCGATCGCGTCGTTCTCCACGTCTCCGCAGGAGACGGCGGCAACGGCTGCGTCTCCATCCACCGGGAGAAGTTCAAGCCCCTCGGCGGGCCGGACGGTGCCAATGGCGGTGACGGGGGCAACGTCGTCCTCGTCGTCGACGACCAGACGACGACGCTGCTGCCGTACCAGCGCAGCCCGCACAGGTCCGCACCGAACGGTGGCATCGGCAAGGGCGACCTCCGGCACGGCGCGGACGGTGAGGACCTCGTCCTCCCGGTTCCGGACGGCACCGTCGTGAAGACGACCGACGGCGAGGTGCTCGCGGACCTCGTCGGCCACGGCACGGAGTTCGTGGCGGCCTCCGGCGGGCGCGGTGGGCTCGGGAACGCGGCCCTCGCCTCGCCGAAGCGCAAGGCCCCCGGATTCGCGCTCCTCGGGACTCCTGGGGAGACCCGCTCGATCGTTCTCGAGGTGAAGACGATCGCGGATGTCGCGCTCGTCGGTTTCCCGTCGGCCGGCAAGTCCAGCCTCATCGCTGCGCTCTCGGCTGCCCGGCCGAAGATCGCGGAGTACCCCTTCACGACCCTCGTGCCCAACCTCGGTGTCGTACAGGCCGGAGAGATCCGTTACACGATCGCGGACGTTCCCGGTCTCATCCCCGGTGCCTCCGAGGGCCGCGGGCTCGGTCTCGAGTTCCTCCGGCACGTCGAACGCTGCGCCGCGATCGTCCACGTCATCGACATGGCGACCTGGGATCCGGGTCGCGACCCGGTGTCCGACCTCGAGACGATCGAGAACGAGCTCGCGGCCTATGCGGTGGAGATCGGGACCGACGGGGGCGAGCTGCTGCCGCTCACCGAACGCCCGAAGCTCGTCGCCCTCAACAAGGTCGACATCCCGGACGGCAAGGAGCTGGCCGACCTCGTCCGGGCCGACCTCGAAGCCGCCGGTTACCGCGTGTTCGAGGTGTCCGCGGTGAGCCACAAGGGGCTGCGCGAACTGTCCTTCGCCATGGCGGAACTCGTGGCCGCCGAACGCGAACGCCGGGAGACCACCCCGGTCGTACGCGAACGCGTCGTCATCCGCCCGAAGGCCGTCGACGACAAGGGCTTCCGCATCGAGGTCGAGCAGACCCCCGAGGGAGAGGTGTTCCGGATCCTCGGCGAGAAGCCCGAACGCTGGGTCATCCAGACCGATTTCGCGAACGACGAAGCCGTCGGATACCTGGGAGATCGCCTCGAGCGACTGGGCATCGAGACGGCCCTCTTCAAGGCGGGCGCAACTCCGGGTGCTACCGTCGTCATCGGTCCCGGTGAAGGTGTCGTCTTCGACTGGGACCCGACCATGGTCGGTGGCGCGGAGCTCCTGGGCTCCCGTGGAACGGACCTGCGTCTCGAGGATTCCGGCCGCGCGTCCCGCAAGGAACGCAAGGCCGCCTTCCACGAACGTATGGACGCCAAGGCCGCCGCCCGCGCCGAGATGGAAGCGGAGCGGCTGGCCGAGAAGTCATCGACGTCCCCTACCGAGAGGAACCAATGACGTCATCCGATACACAGCCCATGCCCGAGCTGAGCGAGGCGCGAGAGATCGTCGCCGAGGCGAAGCGGGTGGTCGTGAAGATCGGATCATCCTCCCTCACGTCCGTCGAGGGCGGACTCAATCGGGAGAACCTCGAGCGCGTGACGAACGTGCTCGCCCGCCACCGGGCCGCCGGTCATGAGGTCATCCTCGTGTCGTCCGGCGCAGTGGCAGCCGGCCTCGAGCCGATGGGTCTGACGGAACGCCCCGACGACCTGGCGACGAAGCAGGCTGCGGCCGCAGTCGGACAGAGCCTGGTCATGGCGGCCTACACCGACGTGCTCGCGGAGCACGGTGTCGTCCCGGCCCAGGTACTGCTCACCGCCGAGGACCTCATGCGGCGGACCAGCTACCGCAATGCCCAGCGCACGATCGAACGTCTTCTCGCGCTCGGGTGCTTCCCGATCGTGAACGAGAACGACGCGGTCGCCACGAGCGAGGTGCGGTTCGGCGACAACGACCGGATCGCCGCGCTCGTCGCCCACCTCGCGCACGCCGATGCGCTCATCCTGCTGTCCGACGTGGCAGCGCTCTACACCGCTCCTCCCGGCACCCCCGGCGCGGAGGCGGTCGACTTCGTCGCCGATCAGGGGGACCTCGAGGACCTCGGCATCGGAGGGACCGGTGCCGCAGGCGTCGGTTCCGGCGGCATGCAGACGAAGGTCCAGGCCGCGACGATGGCTGCGGACTCCGGGATCCCCACCGTGCTCACCTCGGCCCCGAACGTCGAGGCGGCACTGCACGGCGACGAGATCGGCACCTACTTCGGCGTCACCCACAAGCGCCGGCAGAAGCGCATCCTGTGGCTCGGTCACCTCGCGCGGACGGTCGGCAAGGTCCGGGTCGACGCGGGCGCCGTGAAAGCGCTCGAGGGGCGCGGCACCTCGCTGCTCGCGGTCGGTGTCACCGATGTCGAGGGCGAGTTCGAGGCCGGGGACCCGGTCGACGTCGTCGGCCCGCGCGGTGATCTCGTGGGACGCGGTTTCGTGAATTTCTCCTCCGAGGAACTGCCCATGATGTTCGGGCTCACCACGGAAGAACTCGGCGAGCGGTACGGACAGGACTACCGGAAGGAAGTCATCCACCGCAACGACCTCATGCTCTCGGACGCCGTGTTCTGATCCCCCGGCCGACCCCGTCCACCGCCATCGATGCAGCCACCGGCTCAGGAAGGCTTCCATGACCGACACCATCGTCCCCGAGGTCGACGACCGCGTGCAGCGCGGCGTGACCCGTATCGTCCGGGCCTCGAAGAAGGCCTCCACCCTCATGTCCGCCGCCTCCACCGCGGAGAAGAACGCCGCCCTCGAGGCGATCGCGCAGATCCTGCTCGATCGCACCGAGGAGATCATCGAGGCGAACGCCGAGGACATCGAGACCGCCCGCAACAAGGGCATCGCCGAAGGTCTCATCGACCGTCTCACCCTCTCCGCGGAACGCATCTCGAACATCGCAGGGGCCGTCCGCGAGATCATCGCGCTGCCGGACCCCGTCGGCGACGTCGTGCTCGGCAAGGTGTTGCCCAACGGCATCCGCCTCTCGCAGGAGCGCGTCCCGATGGGCGTCGTCGGCGCCATCTACGAAGCCCGCCCCAATGTCACGGTCGACATCGCGTCGCTCGCGATCAAGAGTGGCAATGCGGTCGTGCTCCGGGGCGGCTCCGCCGCGAAGTCCTCGAACACGCTGCTCATCAGTCTGCTCCGCAAGGCGATCGCGTCCGTCGGCCTGCCCGCCGATGCGATTGCCGGTATCGACGAGTTCGGACGGGACGGGGCCAAGGTCCTCATGCACGCCCGTGACTACGTGGACATCCTCATCCCGCGCGGGGGAGCGGACCTCATCTCCACCGTCGTGCACGAGTCGATCGTGCCGGTCATCGAGACCGGTGTGGGCAACGTCCACATGTTCATCGACGCCACCGCCCCGGTGCGAATGGCGGTCGACCTCGCCGTGAACTCGAAGACGCACCGTCCGAGCGTGTGCAACTCGCTCGAGACCCTCCTCATCCACGAGAAGGCGGCGAAGCGTGTGCTGCCGAAGATCCTCGAGAGGTTCGAGCAGGCGGGGGTCGTCGTGCACGCGGACACCGACGTGCAGGAACTCGCTCCCGAGGGCATGAAGATCCGCCGGGTGTCGCGCCGTGACTGGGCGACGGAGTACCTCGCGCTCGAGATCGCCGTGAAGATCGTGCCGGGCCTCGACGACGCGATCGAGCACATCCGCGCCTACTCCTCGGGCCACACCGAGGTCATCGTGACGAACGATCTCGCGCAGGCGGATTCGTTCGTCGCGGCGATCGATGCAGCCGCCGTGGGTGTGAATGTTTCCACACGTTTCACCGACGGCGGCGAGTTCGGACTCGGCGCGGAGGTGGGGATCTCCACCCAGAAACTGCATGCGCGGGGTCCGATGGGGCTGAGTGCGCTCACCACCACGAAGTGGATCATGCGTGGCCACGGCCAGGTGAGGAACTAGATCCCGGTAGACTGACCGCGGATTCGTCCACCTGCGCGGTGGACCCAGAATCCCGGACCGGCTCGCGGGGGCGCCCGTACGCGTGCCCACGAGCCGGCCCGGGAACCGACCGACACAACGTTCGACAAGGAGATCCGAGTGAAAATCTCGACCGTGCTCGCACAGGCCGCCGAAGAAGGCCACCACATCGTGAACGAGCTTCCCGTGGACCCGATCTGGTACGGCGTGGTGGCGTTCGCCATCCTCATGCTTCTCATGCTCGTCACCATGTCGTGGAAGGGCATCTCCTACCGTCACAAGTGACGGAGGGGACAAGGGTTCGACCGGCCGGTCGTGAGATGGGTTCTGCCGCCGCATGAGTTTCGTGACCCGCAGGGTGGGCGTGATGGGTGGAACGTTCGACCCGATCCACCACGGCCACCTCGTCGCCGCCAGTGAGGTGGCGGCGAAGTTCGCTCTCGACGAGGTCGTGTTCGTCCCGACCGGTCAGCCGTACCACAAGGCCGGCAAGACGGTGAGCGACAAGGAACACCGCTACCTCATGACGGTGATCGCCACAGCATCGAATCCTCGTTTCACCGTGTCCCGGGCGGATATCGACCGCCCGGGGGAGACCTACACGGTTGACACCCTGCGCGAGTTGTCCGAGGCGTACGGTGAGGACACGGAACTCTTCTTCATCACCGGCGCGGACGCCCTCACCCAGATCATCAACTGGAAGAATGTCGACGAAATGTTCTCGATGGCCCACTTCGTCGGCGTCACGCGTCCGGGTCACGAACTCGATATCGAGGGCCTTCCCATGCAGGCCGTGAGCCTGTTGCAGATCCCGGCACTGGCGATCTCGTCGACCGATTGCCGGGCCCGGGTGCAGGACGGGCTCCCCGTCTGGTACCTGGTCCCGGACGGGGTGGTCCAGTACATCGCCAAACACGAGTTGTACAGGAAGTGAGCATGGCTGAGCAGCAGTTCATGACGCGCAAGGAACGCCGTGAGGCGGAGCGGCGCGCTCGGGAGGCCGAACAGGCGCGCCTGAACGCGGAGGTCGCGAAGATCCGGGAGGAGACCCCTGCCGCGCCGACCTCCCCTGCCGCACCCTCCGAGAGCGCCGGAACCGCCGAGGCGCCCGCCGCCGGTGCGGCCCCGGCATCTGCTCAGTCGGCGCCTTCCCCGACCCCTGCAGCCTCTCCTTCCGCGGCACCCGCGCAGAAGTCCGCTCCGGAGAAGCCTGCGGACCTGCCGCACTTCGAGACCCGTGCCGAACTGCGTCGGTACCTCCGCGAACACGGGCTCGAGCCCAAGCCGGTCGACGCCGATGAGGCTCCGGCCGGATTCGTCGAGGGGCGGACGCCGCCCCCGGAATCCGTCGCCCCGAGCAAGCCGGGCCGTCACACCGCGTCGATCCCGGTCGTCACCGAGGACCAGGCGAAGGGCGTCCCCGCGAAGCCGGCCGGCTCACCGTCGACAGGTGAACAACGCACCGCGCCCACTGCCGGGAAGACCGCCGCGGCGAAGGCCCCCGCAGCGGAGGCTCCCACGACGAAGACCCCGGCTTCGAAGCCTGCGCAGGCCACGCCCGCCCAGCAGGCACCGAACGCCGAGGCCGGGCCGGCGAAATCGGCCGGGAAGAAAGACCCCACGGCAAAGCCCGGCGAAGCCGCCGCGACCGCGAAGCCCGCCGAGGCCGCCGCGACCGCGAAGCCCGTGGAGAAGAAGACTCCTGCGGCGAACGAGAACCAGGACGCGAAACCGAACCAGGACGCGAAGTCGGCGGTGACGCCGCAGCCGCAGAAGGGCGGCGCCGGCAAGCCCGGTCGGGCGAAGCCTGCTTCCGGTCCAGCCGCGAAGCAGCAGAAGGGCGGTGCGCAGCAGAAGCCCACCGCGCCCGAGAAACCCGCCGGGAAGAAGGCGGCCGACACCCTCGCTCCCGCGAAGGGCCCCTCGGACTCAGGGCCCCCCACCCAGGTCCAGCCGGTCGTCGGCGGAGGAGACTCCGTCGATCCGACCGACTTCACCGCACGCCGTCAGGCCGCGACGAGTCAGGACGACTCGACGGGGTCCATCCCGACGCGCGTTCGTCGAGCCCCCGTCGTGATGCCGCCGACCACCGGTGGCATCCACGTCGTCACGGGGCAGACCCCGGCGGTCGACGGTTCCGCCTCGAGCGGTGCGGCGGACGACGGGGACGGCGACGAGGTCGCCCACCCGCCGGCACCCCCGGTCCCGGCGCGCGACGTCACGCAGCAGGACGGCGACATCCTCGTCGGCGAGGTCCCGTCCAAGGTGCCGTTCCTCATCCTCGCCGCGTTCGCGGCCGTGGCGCTCGTCCTCATCGTCGTCGCCCTGTTCCTCATCTTCTGAACCCACCCGCGCTCCACCCTGCCGAAAGGACCTCAGTGACGGCCACTCCGGAAGCCCTCGCCCTCGCCCGTACCGCCGCCCGCGCGGCCTCGGAGCTCTTGGGCACCGATCTCGTCGGTCTCGATGTGAGCGAGCAGTTGTACCTCACCGAGGTGTTCGTCATCGCCTCGGCGACGAACGAGCGGCAGGTGAACGCGATCGTCGATGCGGTCGAGGAACACCTGTTCAGGGAGCACGACGTGAAGGCGGCGCGGCGTGAGGGTCGGGGCGAGGGACGGTGGGTCCTCCTCGACTTCCGCGATATCGTCGTGCACGTGTTCCACCAGGAGGACCGCGAGTTCTACGCCCTCGAGAGCCTGTGGAAGGACTGCCCGGTCGTGGACCTGCAGCTGCCGGAGGTACCCGGGGCGCAGGCTGCGGGGGAGTGAGCCCTCGATGGTGAAGCAGATCGTCCTGTGGCGTCACGGGCAGACGGACTACAACCGGGAGGGCCGGTTCCAGGGGCAGTTCGACGTGCCCCTCAACGCGCACGGCCTCGCTCAGGCGAAGGCGACGGCTCCGGTCGTCGCGGCGTTCGGCATCGACAGCATCCACTCCTCGGATCTCACCCGTGCGTTCCAGACAGCGACCGCCCTCGCGGAGTACACGGGCCTGCCCGTGGAGAAGAATCCGTTGCTGCGTGAGCTCTCCGTCGGCGACTGGGAGGGAAAGACCCGCGAGGACATCGGTCGGATCTGGCCGGACCAGCTCGAGGCGTGGAACACCGGACAGGACGTCCGCCCGCCGAACGGGGAGAGCCGGGCGGAATCGACCGCGCGCGTCGTCGCCGCGATCCACGAGATCGTCGCGAACGCCGGTGAGGACGAGAGCGTGGCGATCGTCGCGCACGGAGCCGTGCTCCGCGGTGCTGCCGAGGCGCTGCTCGGCCTCGGTGCCGACCACACCGGGTACCTCGGCGTCATGATGAACTGCGGATACGGAGTGCTCACGCCCCGCCGCGGTACCTGGGTGCTGCGCCAGTGGTCGGCCGGAGAGGATCCGGGCGCCGTCGCCTGACGACCTGCGGACCCTCAGCTCCTGCGCTGTGTGTGCAGGTCCCGTGCGAGTTCGAGCAGGGCGCGTGCCGAGCGTTCCCAGGAGAACTCGGCCGCCTTGCCCGGCGCGGATCCTGCCCGTGCGGCCCACACCTCGGCGTCGGTGAGCGTCGTGACGGCCCGGGCGATGTCCGCCGGGTCCCGCGGATCGAAGAACTCGGCGACGCCATCGGCGAGCTCGTGGAAGATCTGCAGGTCGGAGACGGCCACGGGGACGCCCCGGCTCATCGCCTCGATGACGGGGAGTCCGAAACCCTCGTCGAGTGACGCGGTGACGAGAGCGGTCGCGGAGTCGAGCAGACGCGCGTACTCCTCGTCGCTCACGCCGTGGTGGAAGACCACCCGCGCGCGGGCGGGCACGAGCGCCCGGAGAGCCCGTTCGCGCTTCGGCTCGATCCGACTCGTGAGGTGGAGGGTCCAGCCGGGGAGGTGCTCGAGGGCGCCGATGAGCGACTCGACATTCTTGTACGGCAGGAAGGCGCCCATGTACACGAGGTTCCGGGCGTCGTGACCGGACGGCCGACTCGGCAGCGGCGAGACCGGTGTCGCGGCATTGGAGACGATGTGCACCGGCCGACGGGTGAGCCCGTGCTGCGCGATGAGATCGGCGGTCGTGCGGGAGACGGCGGCGACCGCATCGGCCCGGTCGAGCAGCACGCGCTGGGGCCAGTACGCCGTGTGGTAGAGGCGCCAGGCGAGGCGGACCGGGGCCGGGAGGTCGCGCGGGGGCAGCGGGTGCCGGTAGTAGATGAGGTCGTGGAGCGTGAGGACGAGTGCGTAGTTCCGCCGCCACGAGCCCATGACCTGCATCGTCGAGAAGACGACGTCCGCGCCGAGCGCGTTGAGCTCCGCGGCGACGAAGGGTTCCTTCGCACTCACCGGATTCGCGAGCACCACGTACGGCGTCTCCGGGAGATTCGCGAGCTGGCGTTCGTCGTGGACGATCGCCGTCACCTCGACCTCGGTGCCGCGGGTGATCCGCAGGAGCGCTCCGAGCAGTTCGGAACCGTAACGGGAGATGCCGTCGTGGTGGGGGAAGCGGGTGAACCGCGCATCGAAGAACAACTTCACCCGGTCAGCCTAGCGGTGCGGACACTGCGCCTTTCCGAGCGCGTCGATCGGAAAGGCGCGCATATGTGACGATCCGGTTTCGATGACCGTCCGGCGGGCGTCCAGGTTTTCCTGCCGAACGCTCAATCGGTAGGATGAACTCCCATGAAGTCTCATCGTCGCGACCAGGTTCCGCCGGTGGAAACCAGCCCCGGAACCGTGGCCCAGAGGAAGGCGGTGAGCGCGTGACGATCCCACTCACTCTGGTTCTCACGGCAGCGTTCGTCGTCCTGACCCCGTTGCTCGTGAAAGGCCTCGGAAGACACGCCGGCTGGATCCTCGGCGTCGGTTACCTCGGTGCTGCGGGCGTCTTCCTCCCTGCTGTGGGCGCCGCACTTGCCGGCTCCCCACTGGCCTGGTCGTTCGACTGGATCCCCTCCTACGACGTGTCGCTCGCGTTCCGCGCGGACGGGATCGGCGTGGTCTTCACGCTCGTCTCGCTCGTCATCGGTGCGTTCGTGCTCTTCTACTCGACGTCGTACCTCAAGCACGGGGGATCGATGAGCTTCTACTGGCTCATCACCACCTTCACGTTCGCGATGGTGGGTCTCGTGCTCACGAACGACCTCTTCGTCCTGTTCGTGTGCTGGGAGATCACCTCGCTCGCGTCCTTCGCGCTCATCGCGCGGTCCGGTTCCGAGGGTGAGGCGCCGTCGTTCCGGACCATGTTGCTCACCTTCATCGGCGGCCTGTTCCTCCTCGTCGCGGTCGGCGTCATCGTCGCGGCGACCGGCACCTCGAACATCCAGGACGCGTTCGCCTCCGAGGTGTGGGGTGCGAACCCGGGGCTCACGACTCTCGTCGCCGTCCTCGTCGCGCTCGCGGCGATGACGAAGTCCGCCCAGTTCCCCTTCCACTCGTGGCTGCCCGATGCCATGGCTGCCGCCACCCCGGTGAGCGCGTACCTGCACGCTGCCGCCGTCGTGAAGGCCGGTATCTTCCTCCTCATCCGGTTCAGCCCCGTCTTCCACGACGTGACGGCCTGGAACGCCCTCCTCATCACGGCCGGTCTCATCACCTGTGCGATCGGCGGCTGGTTCGCCCTCGGACAGCACGACCTCAAGAAGCTCATGGCGTACTCGACGGTGAGCCAGCTCGGCCTCATCGTCGCGACGATCGGCGTCGGGACCGAACTCGCACTCGCGGCCGCCGTCCTCCACGTCATCGCCCACGCGCTCTTCAAGTCCGGACTGTTCATGATGGTCGGCGTCATCGACCACGTCGCGCACACCCGTGACTTCCGCCGCTTCCCGCGGCTCATCCGCCTCGCCCCGACGTCGTTCGTCGTCGTGCTCCTCGGTGCGGCGTCGATGGCGGGCATCCCGCCGCTGTTCGGTTTCGCCTCGAAGGAGACGGTGCTCACCGCCCTCCACGAGGCGCCCGGCGGGTTCGGCACCCTCGTCCTCGTGGCCGGAGCCGCCGCTTCGGTCCTCACCTTCGCCTACTGCGCGAGGATCGTGTTCGGTGTCTTCTTCGACGGCCCCGAGCCGACCGCCGAGCAGGTCCAGGAGATGAAGGGGCACGAGGACCCCGTCATGCTCGTCTCCGCGGCGCTGCCGATCCTCGCATCGGTGCCGCTCGCGTTCATGCTCCCGACGGTCGAGAAGCTCGTCGTTCCCGCGGTCGTGGGTGCGCTCCCGGGCACCGACCCGCATCCGCACTTCGCGTTGTGGCACGGGTTCACCCTCGAACTGCTCGCCTCCGCGTGCATCATCGCCGCCGGTGTCGTCATCGTGCTCGTCCGCAAGCGGGCATGGCAGTTCTTCCTCGATGCCCAGTTGCCGTTCGACGGAGCGACCGTCATCTCCGCGATCACCCGCGGCCTCGAGAAGGCCGGCAACCGGTTCGCCCGGGCGGTCGAACCGGTCCGCGCGGCGCCGCACCTCGTCATGATGCTCGGCCTGTTCTCGGTCGTCGTGCTCGGTGGTACCGGGGCGATCCTCGCCGGACCGGGGCTGCCGCCCATGCACGCGGGCCTCTCGCGGCCGATCGATCTCGTGCTCCTCGTCCTCATCGCCTTCGCCACGCTCGCGACGTGCTTCTCGCGGTCGCGGATGGCGGCGACCGTCGCACTGTCGACGATCGGCATCCTCGTGACTGTGCAGATCATCTCGCTAGGCGCGCCGGACGTGACGCTCACCCAGCTCCTCGTCGAGGCGATGTCGATCATCGTCATCATGCTCGTCTCGCAGAAGCTGCCGCGGACTTTCTGGAGGTACCCCCGCAGGCACCAGGTTCCGCGCGCGCTGTTCGCCGGGTTCGTCGGTTTCGCGGCCGGTGTCGCGGTGTGGGCGATGACCGGTCGCCGTGAGCGCTCCGAGATCGCGATGTACTATCTCGACGAGACCTACGACGTCGCCGGCGGACACAATGTCGTCAACGTCATCCTCGTCGAGTTCCGTGCACTCGATACGCTCGGCGAGCTCTCGGTGCTCGGCATGGCCGGGATCGCGATCGTCGCGATCCTCTCCTCGGTCCGTGACCGTTTCATCGACCCGCCCGCCTCGGACATCCCCGAGGTGCCACGTATGCCGTGGGTGAAACTCCGTCCGCAGGGGTCGACCGCGTACAGCGCGGCGTTCACCGCATGGCCCAACATGATCCCGATGCAGCTGAGTGTCCGGCTCATGGCGCCGATCCTCGCGATCACCTCGGCACTCGTCTTTTGGCGCGGCCACAACGAGCCCGGTGGTGGCTTCATCGCCGCGCTCATCGCCTCGGCCATCATCGGCCTGCTCTACATGTCGACCTCGTCCGACCGTGCCGTCGGTCCGCCGCGGCTGCCGATCGTCCTCATCGGCGGCGGTGTGCTCGTCGCGGTGCTCGACGGTGTGCTCGGACTCGTGGCCGGAGGCAGCTTCCTCAAGCCGCTCCACGGCGAATGGCTCGGCCAGTACTGGACGACCTCGATGGTGTTCGACCTCGGTGTGTACATGGCGGTCATCGGCATGATCCTCGCGTCCTTCAATCTGCTCGGGACCTCCGACAGTGCGTTCACACCGGCCGGAACGGACGTCCTCCTCAACGGACGGATGTATCGCGATGTCGAGACCCGCAGTCACGACGGCCACCACGAGCTCACCCGTGAACGTGTCGACGAGATGGTCCACGGTGAACTCGTCGGTCCGCTCGAAGCAACCCGCGGGGAGGCACCCGCGGAGGAGGAACGTGCCCACGTGAGATCGACAGTGAGATGGGGCACGACCTCGCGCCACATGTCGTCCGGCGTCGAACCCAAGGAGCGTGGCGAATGATTCTCGCGATCACCGTGGCCGTGCTCACCGCCGGCGGCGTGTATCTCATGCTGCAGCGGTCGATGGTACGGACCATCTTCGGCCTCACGTTGCTGTCGCACGCCGCGAACTTCGCCCTGCTGGCCGGCGGCGTGAGTGCGTGGCGCGGCGAGCCGATCGACGGGCGTACGCCCGCCGAACTCGCGGCGGACCCGCTACCCCAGGCCTTCGTCCTCACCGCGATCGTGATCTCCCTGGCGGTCACGATCATCATGCTCGCCCTGGCCGTTCTCGGCCACGACGACGACCAGTACACGACTCCGGAGACCGGGGAGGGACACGAACAGTGAACGGTGCTCTTCTGCTCCTCCTCGTCGGCGTTCCCCTCGCTGCAGCGGCACTCTGCGTGCTCGTGCGCGCCCGGTGGTTCGTGCGGACGCTCCTTCTCGCGGTACCGGCCTTCGTCGGCGCGGCGGGTGTGTATCTCTTCGTGCTCCACCGCACTGTCCCCGTGATCGCGGACTCCGTCGGTGGATTCGTCCACGGGGTCGCGATCTCGTTCGCCTCGGACTCGCTCACGGCGCTCATGCTCGTCGTGTGTTCGCTCGCCGCGCTCGTGTGCGTGTGGTTCCTCATGGCGACGGGCGAGGACCAGTACCGGTTCATCCCGGCCCTCGTCCTCATGATGCTCACGGGTGTCTACGGCGCCCTGCTCACCGCGGACCTCTTCAACCTCTTCGTCTTCGTCGAGGTCATGGTGCTGCCGTCCTACGCCCTCGTGTCCGTGACGGGGACGTGGCGGCGCCTCGGGGTCGGCCGGATGTTCATCATCGTCAACCTCGTGACCTCGACGGTGCTCGTCATCGGTGTCGGCTTCGTGTACGGCGCGCTCGGGACGGTGAATGTCGCGGTCCTCGCTCGGATGGCGCACGCCGGTGAGGTCACCGGTGCCGGCTCGCTCGCGATCGGCATCGTTCTCACCGCCTTCGTCATCAAGGCCGGAGCTGCTCCCGTCCACGGGTGGCTCGTCCGCAGCTACCCGTTCACCTCGGCGGGCATGATGGCCGTGTTCTCGGGCCTGCTCACGAAGGTCGGTCTCTACGCGTTCTACCGTGTGTACGTGACGATCTACGGCGAGGAGTCGCCGTTCGCGAACGTCCTCCTCGTCCTCGTCGTCGTCACGATCCTCGTCGCGGTCGTGAGCTGCTTCGGCGAGAACCGGGTGCGCAACGTCCTCGCGTTCCAGATGACCTCCGGCGTCGGTCACATCCTCATCGGCGTCGTCATCGCGAGCGTCGCCGCGCTCCAGGCCGGCATCTTCTACACGGTTCACCACATCATCACGATGGCGGGTCTCCTCCTCACGATCGGCGCGGTCGAACAGGTGTACGGCACCGGTTCGTACTCGAAACTGTCCGGCCTCGTGAAGCGTGAGAAGTGGGCCGCGATCCTCATGGTCCTCGGACTGTTCTCGCTCGTCGGGTTCCCGCCCACCTCGGGACTGTGGGGCAAGGTGGGACTCCTCGGCGCCTCGGCCGAAGCCGGGGGAACCCGTGGCGTCGTCATCGTCGTCACCGTGGTGATCGGTTCGATCATCGCGCTCATGGCGCTCCAACGCCTGTGGTCGAACACCTTCTGGGGTGCACCCATGAAGGTGTACTACCCGGACTCGCCGATCGCGGGCCGCCGACCGGCCACCGAACTCACCGACGACGTCCGTATCCCGGCTCGGCTCCTGCTGCCGGGCACCGTGATGATCGGGCTCTCGGTGGCCCTGTTCCTGTGGGCCGAACCCCTCGTGGCGGCCTCCGGGGCGGCTGCGACCGGCCTCGTCGACTCTGCTCCCTACATCCAGGCGGTGCTCGGAGAATGATGAACCCAGTGACATTCGCCGGCTACTGCGCGTGGATCGGCAAGGAGATCCTGAGCGGGACGCTCGACGTCTTCACGAACCTCGTGAAGCCCGGTCAGTACGGCACTCCGATGATCGTCGAGGTGCCCCTGCGGTGCGAGAGCGATCTCGAGATCACGTTCTTCGCCTCGTCCATCACGATCACCCCGGGCACGCTCGTCGTCGCGGCGGCCGCCGGGGACGACGAGACCGGGCGCAGGCCCACGCTGTTCGTCCACTCGTTGTTCAACGACACGGAGGACGAGGCGCTCGACGGTCTGTTCGACATGGAGGAACGCCTGTTGCGCGCGATGCGCGGGGCCGGCAACGTTCCGGAGCGCATCACGCCGCGTACGGGTCGTGATGCGGACGGACGGGCGGCCGCCGACGGAACGGAAGGAGATCGCGCATGAGTATCGTGCTGTGGATCGGAATCGGGCTGCTCGCGCTGGCGATCGCGGTCGGTGTCGTGCGGGTGCTCACCGCGAAGGACAACGGTACGCGCGCGATCGTCGGTGACCTCGTGTACTTCGCAGCGATCGGCGTACTCGCGTGCATCGCGATGCTCGTCGACATGTCGATCGCCCTCGACATCATCTTCCTCGCGTCGCTCCTGGGCATCCTGTCGACGGTGGCGCTTTCCCGGATTCAGACGAGGGGGCACCGCTGATGATCGTCGTGGCGAATGTGATCACCGCAGTGTGCGTGCTTCTCGGCGCATCGACGATCCTCCTGAGCGGGATCGCGATGTACCGGGCGCAGGACGCGCTCGCGCGGATCAACGTGTTCTCTCCGGCCACGGGTCTGGGCATGCCCCTCATCGTCATCGGGGCGTATGCGCACACGCTCGTCGTCGACGGCTTCGGTGTGGTGCGGCTGTTCATGGCGATCGTGGCCGTGCTATCGCTCGTCATCGTGTCGTCGGTGGCGTCGAACGTGCTTTCCCGGTCGGTGTTCGTGTCCGGTGCGCCGGTGTGGCGCGAGACGTCCCCGAACCGTCTGGCTGAACCGCGCGACCCCGCGGAGGACGCAGGGTTGTAACGGCGCCGGTCCTGTGGAGGTGCACTGTGGAAGTGCACGACGGGCGTCCGTGTACGGATGTCGGATCAGCTGTGCATTCCGGCACGAAACTGCACGCGAAGTTCGTGCCGGAATGCACAGCTGATTGCCGTTTCGTCCCAAAGTGCACAGGTGATCTCGCGGCCGGAGTGAGAGTCGGTGCACGGCCCGCCCCGGTTCACACCCCTTCGCGGGTCCAGAACTCCTCGAGGCTCTGGGCGGTCCGCAGCGGGCGCTCGTAGTGCACGAGGTGGCCCACCCCGCTGAACCACTCGACGCTCGCACGGGGGAGTGCGGCGACGAACGCGCGGGTCCCGGGCTCGGGCGCGACCGCATCGGCGGTGCCGGCGATGACGTGGACCGGCATCATGAGGGACTGCTCGACCTCGCGGACGGTGTGCGAGACCGACACGTCGAACGCCTCCGCGAGCGAGTCACGGTCGGAGAACGTGGAGAAATACCGCGCGTGCTGATCGTGGATGTAGCGACGCAGCCCGCGGTCACGTGTCGTGGCCATGACCTCGCTCATGATGCGCACGATGAGCGGATGACCGAGGACGGCGAGGCCCGCGCGTTCCGGTAGTTTCGCGGACACCGCGTAGTAGAACCGCGCAAGTGCGGTCATGAAGCGCGACGGGCCCTCGAGAGCCGGAGAGGTGATCGGGTTGATGAAGGCGAGAACGTCGGTTGTGCGGGTGGGGGAGAGATCGCTCGCGCCGTCGCTGCCTGCAGCCCAGTGCGCGACGAGGATCGATCCGAACGAATGCCCGACGACGAGGGGTGAACGGCCCGTTCGCCTCGCGATCTCATGGACGAGCGCGTCGAGCCACGCGGTGTACGCCTGGAGCGTGAGGCCTTCGGCGAGCGGCGGGGTCTCCCCGAAACCGGGCAGGTCCGGTACGAAGACCTGCCTCGACCGCAGGTCCCGCGCGATGAGGTTCATCCCGTGGTGGTCGCCGCGGAAGCCGTGGACGAGCAGAACGGGTCGCGCCGAGGCGCCCAGCAGGTCCCCGCGCACCGCCGGGTACTCCCACACCGCAGTGGGCAGGGCCGCACTGCTGGAAGCGGTGACCTCGAAGGTGTGCCGGGTGGGCATGCGTGTGTTCATCGGGTTCAGAGTACTGGGGAGGTCCGGATCGGTGCTGGGAGGTGCCGACACGTTCACGCCCAGGGCGGGCCCGACTCGTGACCGACGTCACCAGCGCAAATGCGGTTCGAGATTTGCGAGGAGTGTGCGGGTCGGTCTAAAGTTATGTCTCGTTCCCGCGGGGACGAGAAGTGAACTCGGGGGTATGGCGCAGTTGGTAGCGCGTCTCCATGGCATGGAGAAGGTCAGGGGTTCGAATCCCCTTACCTCCACCGCACGCACAGGGCTCGAACCCTTGCCAATGGAAACGTTGGCAGAGGTTCGGGCCTTGTTCATGTCTGCGGCCCAGGTCAGCGCGTTAGCGTTGACCTGCGGATCGAGGAGCATTTCGAAGGGCCGGCTGTGCTCGACGCGCAACTCGTTGTCCTCGTCGATGAAGACCTTCGTGAAGAACGCCTGGTTGCACAGCCGCCGGTTGGTGTCGTCGCAGCGGGCGTAGATGTCAGCGCAGTTGGCGAGTAGGCCGAGCGCGTCAACGAGGTGGTGCCGGGAATCTGGAACGCTCCTCTGACCAGATAGCGGGTTGCGCGAGGTTTCGCACCGCAACCCCCGATGCAACCCCTGGTTGCAACGCGAGAGGAGGCGGTCTCGACGCGCGTGACGAGCGCCGACGACGGCTACAGGAATCTACTGCACCCCGTGGGCGTGATGATGCTGACCGGAGCTATTCGGCGCCGCCGCCCCGCTACTTTGCCGAAGCCGGCCCTTTCCGTCCTCTTGGCTCGGCTCCGGCCCCACCCAACTTGATCGAGGCCGCTCATCGCGGGCGTGGAAAACCGAACGGCCGGTGAACGCCACCTTCACGGTCAGCTGGGTTCAGCGGTCGTCTCCGCTCAGCCAACAGCGACGCCGAAGAGCAGGCCGATGAGGTAAGTCGCAATCATCGTCGCTGAGCCCATCACCACGTTCCGGAGGATGGCCCGGCCGCGCGGGGCCCCGCCGAGCGCGGCGCTGATCCAGCCGGTGAGGAACAAGCCGATCACCACTGCAACCGCGGCGATCCAGACGCGATTCTCGCCGAATGGCAAAAGGATCATTACGAGCGGGATGAGTGCTCCCAGCGCGAACGAGACGAATGACGAGACAGCCGCCGCCCAGGGGCTGGTGAACTCTTCGGGGTCGATTCCAAGTTCAACCTCTGCATGGGCTGCGAGGGCGTCCTTCGCGGTGAGCTCGACCGCGACCTGATGCGCGAGGTCGTCCGAGAGCCCACGCTGACGGTAGAAGCCGGCGAGTTCTTCGAGTTCTTCCTGAGGCATGGTCTCGAGTTCCCATTTCTCCTTGGTGATCAGCGCCTTCTCGGTATCGCGCTGGGTGCTCACCGAAACGTACTCGCCTCCGGCCATCGAGAATGCGCCAGCGACCACTGCGGCGATTCCTGCCGTGGCGATCGCGAGAACGTTGTTCGGGGTCGCCGCTGCGACACCGATCACGACGCCAGCGGTCGAGATGATGCCGTCGTTCGCTCCCAGTACCCCGGCGCGCAGCCAGTTGAGTCGCTGGCCGATGCCCCGGTCGTGAGGTTCGCCGGGATGGGCTTGCGGTGCTGTTTTTCTAGCCATGGCTCGGTGCCTCCATAGTGATTCTCAGTGGGTTCGCTGGCTCTCTCGGCCTGTCAGCGGTGTGCGCCGTCTGCGTTGGCTCGCGACGCCTTGAGTTTGCGCTCGGCGCGCGGGCCGACGGCGCGCAGCGCGCCCAGGATCGCGACGAGGTCGACGACTTCTTGGAGCCAGGCCCCGATCAACGCGGGAAGGAACCCGAACGCTGCGACGAGCATGAGACCCAAGCTGATGATGATGCCGAGCCAGATTGGGCTGTGTCAAATTTTGTGGACAGTGAAACGTAAATCTTCCTCGGGTCAAGCAGCGGCTGGTACGG
>NZ_BAAANO010000009.1:0-37729 GCF_039529845.1 Brevibacterium samyangense
GCTCCGCGTCGGAGCCCGCTCCAGCCGCGTCGGCGGACGCATCCGCGTCCGGTTCCCTGCCCGGGTCCGGGCCCCATCTCAGAGCTTTCTCCTGCGCTGCTCGTTCGGCAGCGATCTCGGCTTCTCGCTGCCGGACCTCCACACCCCACCGGCGCACCGTCGCTGCGATCGACTCGTACTCGTCGTGCAGGAACTCCGGCAACGACGCCGGCGGGACAGCGTTCGCCAGCGCGTCCTCGTCGTGGGCGGTGGTCTCGATGATCACCTCGGACACCACATACCCGGCGACGGCCTCGAGCATGGTGTAGAACGCGTGTGCTTCGGCCTGCTGGGCCTGGGCCACCGCGGCCAGACGTGCCGGACCGGAAGCATCGAACGCCTCGAGCCGACCATCAGCGGTATTCGGGAACCCGGCGAACGGCGCCGGCACCGGCGCGGGCGCGGGCACCGGCGCGGGCGCGGGCGCGGGCGCGGGCGAAGGTACGGGCGAAGGTGAGGAAGAAGTGGTGTCGGAATCACCCGAGTCACCTGAACTGCCGGCGTCACCGGAGCGGCAGATACCGCGGTGCTCGTCGTCGAGACCATGCACTTCACCAGGTGCCGGCGCGTCGTGACGAGCTGACCGCGTGCCACTCCCGGGCTCCTGCACGGAATCGGGTTCCTGTGCGGAATGGAGTTCCTGTGCGGAGTCGGGGCCCAGCCGAGTGCCAGGCTCCTGCGGGGTGTCCTCGGATTCGGTGGCCATGACCGATACCTCCCTCGGAACAGGTCATGAGAGCAGAACGAAACGAAACGAAACGAAGGGGAGGGAAGAAGTGAGAGGGAATCCGTGAAGACCGTGGGGGCACTGCCCGGCGATCGGCGTGGGGAAGAGAGGCTCGACGCCCCCAATCGAATTAGTAAGTAAATCGATTCTAGTGGCCGAAGAGTCACAAGAACAGCCCTTGAACCATATTTGACCGAGATTGTGGATAAGTATTTTCTGTCCACAGGATTCGGCGCCGGCAACGACTGTCGCTCCGCGAGAGTCGCCCGGGCGACCCACCCGAATCTCTTCTGAGACCATGCTTCCAGGAGCCGCGGACACAGAGATTCGGGTCACCATCATCACCGAGCTCCGCAGGCTCCGCCTGCTCGACCTGCACCCGGAAAGCGGGACGGCTCAGGGCCCCTCCTGCCCGCCCAGCACCCGGCAGTCGGCCTCCTCCCGCCCGGCGGGCCCCTCCCGCCCGGCAGCCTCTTTCTGCCCACCCTCTGCCGGCAAGGCATCGCCTACCCACCCCACCCCGGGCGTCCAGCGCTCTCGTCCAGCGCTCTCGCCCAACGCCCTCACCCCTCGCCTACACGCCACCTCCCATACGCACGACCTCGAATCCGTGAGAATGGTCCCCAACTACCCGGAACCCACCCCCTCCGATCCGAAGGCCCTCTGACGGCAAAGCCGGACCCGGCGCACAAGCCCAGCGCGAACGAAACGCCGCTCCCGCCAAGCACCTCTTTCACGGATTTCGACTTCGACCGGCGCACGGACCCGGAAGTGCGCCCCATCCCTTCCACGGTTCGCGGATTCCGTATTCGCATCGACCTGCACGACACGGAACCTCTCGTCTGGCGACGCTTCGACATCGCCGGCGACGTGACCCTCGCGCACCTCCACGACGTCGTCCAGATCGTGATGGGCTGGACGGACTCACACCTCCATCGCTTCCGCACCGGCAGCGAACGGTTCGCACCCGAGTTCCTCACCCGCTTCGATGTCGAGGTCGAAGGCGACGAGGGCATCCTCGAGGACGACGTCCGGCTCGATCAGGTCGTCACCCGGGAAGGCGACCGCTTGTGGTACGACTACGACTTCGGCGACGACTGGGACCACGTCCTCCGCGTCGAGGAGGTCCTCCCGGAACCACCGGCCCACCCCGCCTGCCTCGCCGGTCGACGCGCGTGCCCACCCGAGGACTGCGGAGGAACCCGCGGATACGGTGAGATCGCGGCATGGGTCCGCAGCGACCACGACCCTGCACTCCTCCCGGAGAACCACGAAACCGCGGAGAACCTCCTCGCTTGGCTCCCGCCCGGCTGGCACCCCGACGTGTTCGACCTCGACGGCGTGAACGCGCTCCTCACGGCCTCAGCATCGCTCACCGCCCTCACCGGCTCCACCGGCACTGCTCCCGCCCTCGACACCGAACTCGCGGCGATCCTCGCCGACTCGCGCGACAGCGGTCCCGGCAGCCTGCTCGCCCTGCTGACCTCACCCTCGTTCTCGGCCCCCTCGACCACACAACACACCACCACCCGCTCACTCGAGCCCACCACCCCCGTACCCGACCCGATCACCCCCGCCACCACACTCCGCATGACCGAGCCCTACCGGATCCTCATCGACACGATCGGCGACGGCTGGGATCTCACCTCGGCCGGGCGCCTCAAGCCCGCGCTCGTCCGGCAGATTGCCCGGCACACCGGGATCTCCGACTGGTGGATCGGCAGACTCAACCGTGAGGACCACACCCTCCCCGTGGCACATCTTCGGGAGAGCGCCCGGGCCCTCGGTCTCCTCACCGTCCGCAAGGGCCGGATCACCGTGTCGAGGGCCGGCCGGCGTGCCACAGCAGACCCCCAGTTGCTCCTCGCGCACATCATGAAACGACTTCCGCTGGGCCGAGGAGAAGGGGACCGCACCGCAGGTTGGGTCACCCTCGCCGCCGTCGGCGCGGAAGTCCCGCCCCAGGACTGGCGCGCCACCGGCGCCGCCACGCTCCGCCGCCTCGGCTGGGAGTACGAGGGCGGCCTTCACCCCGACTACGTACCGGCCACCCCCACTCAGGACGTCATCGAATTCCTCGCAGGCGAGGCACGCCACGGAAAGCGCCCACACGGCTTCGACCCCGAGTTCGTCTCCGCCGTTGCAGCGGCGGCCCGCCGCCGCATTCGCAGCAACGAGGCCCCGGCGTCCTGACGCCGGACCGTTCACCACCGCCGAGGCGCCCCGCACCACCCGACAGCGCCTCCCACCCGGCAGCACATCGCCCGGATCCACCGCCGAGGCGCCCCGCACCAACCGGCACCACGTCCACCCGGCGCCACGTCCACCCGGGGCCGCACCAGGCATCGCTCCCACACCCGGCAGCGCCTCCACACCCGGCGCCGGCCCGAACCCGATCACCCCTCGAACCCGGTCTCGTGCGCGGAACCCGGTCTCGTGCGCCGACCCCGGTCCCGTGCGCCGACCCCGCCCCATTGATATCTGTCGAAGCATGAATCCCGCCGCTCCTGTTCCGCCCGTCGCGCTAACCGTGAGTAACGTGAGAAAGAACGCCCTCGGATCCGCACGAATCCAGCGATCTCACAGCCCGCGAGAACTACGTGAACCTAAACTGTCCTGGGTAAGGTCGAGATTCCGCTTCGCGATTTCCCGAGGTGCAGCCCACCTCCCGGGCTCGCCTCGAGCGGGCGAGCGCGGAGGGGCCCATGGCACACGAGATACACACCGACAGCCACGTCCCTCCGCCCCTCACCCCCATCGCCGCCTCGGCCTTCCACGCCTCTCCCACCGCGGCACTCGTCGTCGAGATCAGCGGCATCGTCATCGACGCGAACGACTCCGTGACCGACCTCTTCGGGTGGTCCCGCACGGAACTCATCGGCAGCAATGCGTGGGCCCTCCTCGACCAACCCTGGCTCCACACGGACGCCTTCGACGAGCACAATGTCCCCCGCCCCGGCAATCATTTCGACCGCGAAGTCACCGTCGTCCGCCGCAACGGTGAGAAAGTCCCCGTCCTCACCCGCATCTCCCGCCTCACCGACGAGGAGACCGAGCCCGCTCTCTACCTCGTCTCCTGCCAGGACCTCGCGTCCGCCGAGGAGGTCCGCCGGCGCGGCCTCGCAGAGGCGGAGATCGACCAGCTCACCGAGTGCCTCACCCGCACCGCGTTCATCCGTCACCTCGATGAGATGCTCTCCCTCGCGTCCCTGAGCGATGTCGCGGTCGCCCTCCTCTTCGTCGACATGGACGACTTCAAGGAGATCAACGACCTGTACGGCCATCCCGTCGGCGACGCCCTCCTGCGACACGCGGCCCGCGAGTTCGCCCGGGTGCTCGCGGAGGAGGTGGCCGATGGTGCCGGGACGATCGGGCGCCTCGGCGGTGACGAGTTCGCGATCGCGATCCCGGTGACGGAACCGGACGCCGCCGGGCGCCTCGCCCTCACGGTGGCCGAGCGGATCGGGGAGGTCATCCGGTTGCCGTTCGTCGTCGACGACATCACGCTGCGGACGAGCGCGAGCGTGGGGCTGGCAACCTTCCCGCAGGACGAACGCGAACGCAGCGAACTGTTCCGCGCCGCCGACATCGCGATGTACACGGCCAAGCGCACGCGCGGCGAACAGCGCGTGTTCGCCTTCGACCGCACGATGAAGGATGGCCTCGAGGCGGAGAAGGCGATCGTCCGTGACGTCCGGTACGCCCTCGCCCACGACTCCTTCGAGATCCACTACCAGCCGCTCGTCGACTTCACCTCCCGCCGCCTCCTCGGCTTCGAGGCGCTCCTCCGGATGCGCTGCACCGACCCCACCGCCACAGGCCCTACCACCGAGGCGCCCGCCCGCCCCGGCCCCACCGCCCCCGGCGCGGCCCCCACCACAGCCGAGGCGCCCGCCCTCCGCCCACCCGACGCCTTCCTCCCCGTCGCCGCCCGGTACGGGCTCATGGGTCTCATCACCCGCTGGGTCGTCCACCACGCGACCGCCGAGTACGCGGCCGTCGCCGGGCTGTTCGACCCCGACGTACGCCTGTGCCTCAACGTCCCGACCTCCGACTTCGAGGCCCCTGATTTCCCCGACCTCGTCCGCGGTGCGCTGAGCGACAGTGGTCTCTCGGCACACAATCTCGAACTCGAGGTGACGGAGGCCGAGCCCGCCGGCGACTTCCCGGCGCTGAAGACCCACATGGACGACCTCGGCGCCGACGGGATCAGCTTCTCGCTCGACGACTTCGGCACCGGGTTCTCCTGCCTCGGGCTCGTACGCGAACTGCCGTTCTCCCGGCTCAAGCTCGACCGCTCGTTCCTCCACCCCTCCGAGGGCTATCGGGGGCGGGACGTCGTCGCGGCGATCGTGCACCTCGCGAGCCTCCTCAAGGTGAACCTCCTCGCCGAGGGCATCGAGTCCGCGCGCCAGGTCGACGCGCTCGTCGAACTCGGCGCGTTCCAGGGCCAGGGCTTCCTCTTCGGCCGCCCCATGCCCGCCGACCGACTCGCCGACTGGTATCGGGAATGGAGCGCCGCATGATCACCCCCACCCCCGCCGAGGCGCCCCGCACCACGGCACCGCACACCACCTCCGCAGCCGCCACCTCGACCGACGCAGCCCCGGCAGGATCGACCCCGGCAGGCACAGCCCCGGCAGATACTTCGACCAGCACAGCGTCCACGAAGTCCCGCCGGGCCGCCCGGTTCGCCGGCCTCGCCGTCATCGCGTTCACGACACTGTCCTCCCTTGCGTTGTTCCTCCTCATCGCTCCAACATCGCCGCGACCGTTCTACGCGCCTCGGCAGGCGAAGGTGTTCGGCATCGAGTTCTCCTACGACGTGAACGGCCCCGCGGTCGGGCTCCTCGTGGGTGCGGTGATCGCAGGGTTGCTCGTCGCCGCGTTCGTCGCCGTGTACGAGTCCCGGGTGTCGAAGGCCTCCCGCCGGACCCACGAGAACGTGGCCGCGCGCCCGCTCGCCCCGAAGCGGATCATGAGTCTCACCCGCGGTGTGTACGCCGGCCCGGTGACAGTCCTGGCGCTCATCCCTGCGCACAACGAGGAGAAGACGATTCGCCGGACGATCCGTTCCCTCCAGGCACAGTCGGTCCCGCCCGAACGCATCGTCGTGGTCGCGGACAACTGCACGGACGACACCGTCGCCCTCGCCCGCGGTGCCGGCGCGGAGGTCCTCGAGACCGTCGACAACGCCGACAAGAAGGCCGGCGGACTCAACCAGGCCCTCGCGGTCCTCCTGCCCGCGCTCGGCGACAACGACACGGTGCTGGTCATGGATGCGGACACGAAGTTCCGGAGCCGCCGGTTCCTCGAGGTCGCCCGGCGCCGGTTCACCGACGACCGCGCGCTCATGGCCGTCGGCGGGCTCTTCCTCGGCGATTCCGGCGCCGGCCTCCTCGGCCAGTTCCAGCGCAATGAGTTCACCCGCTACGCCCGCGAGATCGAACGCCGTCGCGGAAAACCCTTCGTCCTCACCGGCACCGCCACGGTGTTCCGGTCCGCTGCGCTCCGCACCGTCTCGCGCAGCCGCGGCACCCTCCTGCCGGGGCGGAAGGGCGACGTCTACGACACGCTCGCCCTCACGGAGGACAACGAGATCACGATCGCGCTCAAGAGCCTCGGCGGTCTCATGGTGTCCCCGCAGGAATGCACCGTCGTCACCGAGATCATGCCCTCGTGGAAGCTCCTGTGGAAGCAACGCACCCGGTGGCAGCGCGGGGCGCTCGAGAACCTCGGTCAGTACGGGGTCACCCTCACGACGCTGCGCTACTGGTTCCAGCAGATCGGGATCGGGTACTCCGTCGTCGCCCTCAGCTCGTACTTCGCGGTGCTCGTCCTCATGCTCCTCGCGATCGACCACTGGGTGTGGTTCACGTTCTGGATCGCGATCGGCCTCGTCTTCATGGCCGAACGCGTCATCACCGTGTGGCGCGGAGGGTGGCGGGCCCGCGCCCTCGCGGCGCTCGTCATCCCCGAACTCGTCTTCGACCTCTTCCTCGACATCGTCTTCGTCAAGGGCGTCGTCGACATGACCTTCGGCCGGGAGGCCACGTGGTCCCACGTGGACCGCGGGGCAGCCGGTACCGGCGCCTCCCGTGGTACCTCCTCCGCCGCCGAGGCGCAGCAGGGTTCCGGCGGGCCGACAGTCGGCGAGTCCGGCACTGCAGATACTGCACAGGGGGCTTCGCTGTGATCGTCGACGTTCTCACCTCAGGCCTCACTTCCGGTCTCGCCGCCGGCGGTGGACTCACCGGCCGTGTCCTGCCGGAGTCGGTCCTCCACTCCGAGTGGTTCGCGACGCTCGCGGCGTTCGTCGCGCTCAACACCGTGGTCTACCTGTGCCTCGCACTGTGCAAGATCTTCCCGGTCCCGCGGCCCGCGTACCGGGGCCGGTCCCGCCGTGCGGAGACCCGGAGTATCCACCCGGATGCGCCGGAACCCGGCGTGGGGCCGGGCGGACGGGGCGCCTCGGCGGTGGGATCTTCGACGGAGGTGCGATGAACACGAGCCTCGTCGTCCACGACCTCTCGAACCGGATCCGGCTGTCCCTGGGGCGCGCCGATTTCGCGACCGCGCACGCCCTCGCCGCGCAGGGATTCCGGGAGTTGCACCCCTCCGGCTCGGATGACACCACCGGAGAGGTGCCGCCGCACCACCAGTTGCTGTGGGTACGGGCGCTGAGGACGAACCGGACCGGGCTCGATCACCACGACGTGCTCGAGGCGGTGTACGAGCGGGCGCTCGCGCTCGGGGACTACACCACGGCGACCGAGGCGGCGGCCGAGCTCGCGGTCGACGACGCCCTCGCCGGGTTCGGTCGACCGGACGTCCCGTGGGCGTCGCGTGCGGTCGCGGCGGCCCGGAACATGCAGACCGCGGGTCATGGGGGCATGCCCGGATCGGTGCGGTTCGCGCTCGCTCTCCGCGCCGCTGAAGACCTCGACTTCCGGCGGGCCCTGTCCCTCGTCTCGGACCGGCAGGGGACGCAGTGCCCGGACCAGGAGGCGATCCGGGAGGCGTGCCTCGTCCGGTGGCGGTTCGCTGCACGTGACATCGACTCGTGCGCGGAGGCGGCCGAGGTGAACGCGCGGTTCGCGTCACTCGTTGCGCTGAACCCGCCTCGCACGTGGTTGGGTCGGCACGCGGCGCACGAGGTACTCGCCGACATGCTCACGTTCGGGATGGCGGAGCCTCGTGGTGCGTGCAGTGACGGGCCCGATGCCGCGGTCGGTGAGGGTGTTGCTGGTGATGCCGATGCCGCGGGCGCTGCCGGGGCCGGTGCTGTGAACGCGATCGGTATCGGTGCTGATGAGCATGGGGTCGCCGCCGCGCTCGAACGACTGCACACGGATCCGTCCGTCGACGAGGGAAGCCGCGGCTGGTTCTTCGACCGGACGACGGAGGCCCGCGTGCTCCTCACCGCCGGCGACACGGAGGGCGCCATCGCCACGGCGCGGGAGAGTTTCGGCATGGGTGGCGAAACCGGTCCGATCCCGCCGCGGATCGAGATCTCCGCACACGCGGTCATCGCCGCGGCCGAATGGCGGGCGGGCCGCCCCGAGGCCGCACTCGCAGCGCTCGTACGCGCGTGCGAGACCGGGGAGCGACACGCCGTCTGGACTCCGTTCATCACGACCGATCCGCATGCCCTGCGCGCGATCATCGACTCCTGTGACCCGGCGCTACGGGCCGAAGCGCCGCCGATGGTCATGCGCGCGGTCGCGCTCGGAGCGGGCATCCGGGACGCGGCGACCGAGGAGTAGAGCGCCCGCGGCGGAGTCCGGGTCTGGGCAACACTCTGCCCCGGTTCCAGCAGTTCGAGTTGCTGTATCCGGGGCAGAGTGCTGCTTTCGCGAGGGCCTCAGCGGCCGTACCGGCTCAGCGGGCGAGAACCTCGCCGAGGCGCCGCAGACGGGTGCCGAACGAGCGCGCTCCCGGCACCTTGCCGAGGACGAGTCCGCACCATCCGACGATCGCGACCCATGTCGTGCCGGAGACGAGGACGGCATCTGCCGAGCCCATGATCCCCGAGAAGAACGGCAGGCCCATCACGACAGCGATACCCACGTGCATACCGAGGATCCCGAGCAGCGCGATCCGCCGCGTCCAGCGGTTGAACAGGAGGAACGGGAAGGCGATCTGCAGGATCACCGTGAGGTAGGTGATGAGGACGACCGGCCAGCTGAACCAGGTGAGCGCGTCGGCGAGCCACGGGAACACGCCGTACGCCTCCGACTGGAGCGGGTAGTAGATCGCGGTACCGCTCTGCCAGAGCGCACCCTGCACCTTGTACATGTCGGCTTCGAAGTAGACGATGCACAGCTGGGCGACGACGACACAGAGACCGACGTTGTGGAACACCGAGCCGGCGGGTAGCCGGTACCGGTGACAGGGAGGTCCGTGTTCGGCACGGCCTCGGTCGGCGTGACGTCGAGCGTCGGGGTGTACTCCGTCGCCTGCGCGGAGACTCGCACGTTCGAAGACGCGAGGTCGACATTGAGCGGCACCACTCCGGCGATTCCCCCGGGGAAGAGCTCGAGGCTCAGCGCGTTGACCGTAAAGGTGTTCGCCCCGTCGAGGTAGAGCTGTTCCTGTTCGTTCACCTGCAGCGACACAATGTCGTTGACAAGGCCGAACAAGGGGCTCAATGACGTCACAATCGGATTCACCACATTGTCCACCGCGACCCCGACCCCATCGACAGCGGTATTGACCACTGTCGCGAAAGCCGACTGAAGCAATCCCAGAGCGCCACTGACGATCGGGTCGAGGATGGTGTCGAGCGGCAACGGAAGGCCCGCGATCGAGGACGGATTCGCAGAAACAACCGGGTCCGCTGCATCGGGGTCCGTACCTGCGATCGAGCCGAGTGTTCCGGAGATCGTAAGTGTGGTTTCCGCCAGGATCACGTCGAGGTCGAGCTGTACTGTGACATTCGCATTGTTGAGTACGTCGAGAACTGCAGCTTCGACTCGCTCGGTAAGGGAACCGAGCGCACCTGCAATCGCGTCTGTGATGCTCGTGATCATCGCGTCATCGAGCACAGGGGTATTCGCCGGCAGCCCGTTGAGCCCGGACTCTCCTCCAGCAAGCTGAGCCACGTTCACCGAGATGACACCAGTAGCGAGGTCGATCGAAACTATCCCGTTGGGATCCGCAAGTGGCTCGACGAAGACGGTGTCATTGAGCTCGAGGAGCGCCTGATCGATGTCGTCGATCGATATGGTCGCGGTAGTGACTCCAACGGTTCCGAGAAGTGGCACAGTCGTTCCGAGTGCCTCGAGGGAACCGATGATCGAGTCGATCGTTCCGCCTGCGCCGAGCGCCGCATCGAGAACGCCTCCAACCCCGGTGATAGCCGTGCCAACTGTCGATGTCACTCCGGCAACTGCCGGGCTGCTCGCCGTGAGATCGGCACCAGCGACAACGTACTCGCTCGTGAACGTCGGTTCCCCTGCGCCATCGGGCCACGCACCGTTCGCCGTCGAACCGAAGGCGCCGAGTTCCAACGCAAGCGAATCAACGACGTCGTCGGTGACGGGGTTGACGCCCAGCTGGTCCATGAGGTTCATGAGGTCGATCGAGGCACCGTCGTAAGTGCCGTTCTCCACACCGGAGAGATCGAGCCCGCCGTTCGCACCGACCGCACCGGCGCTCGCGGTCGAGTTCATCGCATCCGGGGACTCCGCGTATGCGCTCAGTGCACCGAGCTCACCGAGATCGAGAAGACCCGGAGTCGTCTCCGTGCCGATGAGCGGGATCGTCGCACCGCCGGGGATGAGTTCGCCCTGCAGACCGAGGAGGTCGAGATCGGCGAGCGAACCCGTGTTCGGGCCAACGCTGCTCGGGTATCCCGATTCCGCATCGGATACGTTGAGCAGCTCGTCGAGTTCGATCGGAATTACCTGGCGGTAATAGCTCGACGAAGATCACGAAACCATCACGTCGCGTCGTGAGTTCGTCCACACCCCCGGGAGCCTGAACCCACCACAATGTCCTCCGAGCCACGTCCGAACCGATTCTCCGCGGCCATGCGCCTCGCTCCCGACCCGCCTGTCCGGCCCCACACCGCCGCCACTACGCTGTCCCCATGACCGCATCCCTCCACGTCATCGCCCTCGGCGGCACCATCGCCTCGACCGCCTCGCAGTCCGGAGGAGTCGCTCCCCAGGTCGGCGCCGAGGCCATCGCCGCCGCCGCCCACCTCGAGTCGCTCCCCGACGGCGCACCCCACGTGGAGTTCACGCAGCTCGCCCAGGTCTCGAGCGGCAGCATCACCCTCGGCATCCTCTGCGATGTCGTCCACGAGGCCCGACGGGCAGCCTCCCGTAGAGCACACGGCATCGTCCTCACCCAGGGCACCGACACCCTCGAGGACTCCGCATTCGTCCTCTCACTCCTCAACGACTCCGGTATCCCGATCGTTCTCACCGGCGCGATGCGCAATCCCACGCTTCCCGGCGCCGACGGCCCGGCGAACGTCCGCACCGCCGCGATCGCCGCACTCGACCCGCGACTGCGCGCCCTCCCCGCCGTCGTCGCCTTCAACGACGAGATCCACGACCCGAGCACCGTCACCAAGGCGCACGCGAGTTCCGTCGCCGCCTTCACCTCGGGCCCGGCCGCCGGACCCCTCGGCTGGGTGTCCGAGGACCGACTCCTCCTCCCCCACGTCCCCGCCGCCGTCCCCGGTGGCTTCGCGCTGCCGCGCGAGGCGCAGGGGACCACCAACCCCGAGGCGCCCCGCACCTCCGCAGAGCATCCCGCCTTCGCGAAGGTGGCCCTCGTCGAGGCCGGCCTCGACGACTCCCTCGACCTCATCACGGCGCTGCCCGACCTCGGGTACGCGGGGGCCGTCGTCTCCGGTGTCGGCGGCGGGCACGTTCCCGAATGGGTCATCGACCGCGTTGCCGACCTCGCGCACCACATGCCCGTCGTCCTCGCGAGCCGCACCGGCTCCGGCACGACCCTCGAGCACACCTACGGTTACCGCGGCGGGGAGATCGAACTCATCGGGCACGGGCTCACCCCGTCGGGCCGCCTCCACGCCCGCAAGGCCCGGCTTCTCCTCACCCTCGCGCTCACCTTCGGGACCCCCGTCGACGAGGTCTTCCGCTTCTACCGCTGAGGTCCCGTTCTACCGCTGAGGTCCCGCGCTCACACGAGCACGGCGATGATCGCGGTGAGACCGAGCGCTCCGCTCTCGCACGCCGGCAGCACTGCACCGCGGCGCCGCACGTGCCGAACGAGCACCACCGCCGAGGCGCCCGCGAAGACCGCGAGCACCGCACCGAGCAACACGATCGGCTCCGAGGCGGTACCCCCGTCGCGGACGAGGCCGGTACCGATCGCAGCCGGCCACGGCGCCGTTTCCACTGCGGTCGGCGACGACACCGACGCGCCGGTTCCGGTTTCCGCTCCGTGGTGACCCGTCTCGACGACCCCACCCGGTGCGCCCCCGAGCAATGCGAGTGCGAGCAACAGGAGGGCTGCCGCCCGGTGCAGGGCGAGGAGCCGGGAACCACGGACCGGCACCGTCTCGGAGGCGAGGGACGATTCCGTGCCGGGAGGCGCCTCCGCGGTGGGGGCGGGTGCTGCACCGGGCACCCACCGCGGCACGCTGAGGAATGCCGCGAGGACGAGCATCGCGCTCCACACGAAGCCCGGCAGTCCGAGGACTCCGGCGACGCGGTCGACGACCGCGAGGAGCACGAGCAGGAGCGGCAGGAGACCGCGCAGACGCTCCGCGACGGACGGGCTCTCTCCACCATCGCCTGCAGCGTCCCCGCCCTCCGTGTACAACCCGAGGAACGCGCACCCGAGCGCGAGAACGGCGCTCCCCACCAGCACCGCGGTGGGAAGCGCCGTGGTGAGGAACGCCGTCACGGCCGGGGATCCGAGGGGATCAGAGCGCGTCGAATTCGGCCTGGAGCACCGGCAGGACCGCGCGAAGGGCGGCGGCCATGTGATCGAACTCGGGCTGATCGGCGACGAGCGGCGGGCACACGGACAGGACCGGGATGCCGCCGCCGGTACCGAGGCGGAAGATGACACCCTCGTCCTCGAACTTCGCGAGGGTCTCCTTGCCGTAGAGCTTCGCGAGCTGCTCGCCGGTGAGCGAGGTGCCGTCGGCCTTCGTGTTCGCGAACTCGATCGCATAGAAGAACCCGGTACCGCGGAGGTCACGGACGATCCCGAAGCCCTCGAGTGCGGCGGCGAGAGTGCTGCGGAGGTCCTCCTCCTTCGCCTTCACATGACTGTTGAGGTCGAGGCGCTCCATGATCTCGAGGTTCTTGAGGGCGACCGCACTCTGCACCGGGTGGGCGCCGAAGGTGTTGCCGTGGGTGAAGGAGACACCGGCCTCGCGGAACGGGGCGAACACCTTCTCGCTCGCGATCGCACACCCGATGACGGCGTACGCGGAGGACAGACCCTTCGCGGTCGTGATGATGTCCGGCTGCGTCTCGAACCGGGAGGACGCGAACCACTCACCGGTACGACCCCAGCCCGTGATCGTCTCGTCGGAGGCGAGGAGGATGCCGTACCTGTCGGCGAGTGCGCGGACCCCGGCGGAGTAGCCCTTCGGCGGCACGAGCATGCCGCCGTGGTTCTGCACGGGTTCCATGAGGATGAGCGCGATCGTGTCGGGCCCCTCCTGGAGGATGCGCTGCTCGAGGTCGTCGAGGAGGAACGCGGTGAACTCCTCCTCGGTCTCGTTCTCGGGGCGTCCGACGCGCCGGGTGTTGCGGACCCGGAGCCCGCCGGGCGTCATCGGCTCGAACGACGCCCGATACGCGGGAATGCCGATCATCGAGAGCGCGCCGAGCGAGGTGCCGTGGTACGCGTTGTAGCGCGTGATGACCTTGAAGCGGTTCTCGCCCTTGAGGTGGAAGTACTGGCGGGCGATCTTGATGGCCGCCTCCACGGACTCTCCACCGGACGGGGTGAAGAACACATGGTCGAGATCGCCGGGTGCGAGCTCCGCGACCTTCGCCGCGAGGGCGTTCGCGGCCGGGTGGGTGCTCGACCACGCGGAGTGATAGGGCAGCTTCGCGTACTGCTCCGCAGCGACCAGCCCGATCTCCTCACCGTACGAGTACCCGATGTTCACGCAGAAGAGGTTCGCGATCGCGTCGAGCAGGCGATTGCCCTCGGAGTCGATGAGGTAGCAGCCCTCGGCGGACTCGATGACACGGACGGGCTTCTCGTCGCCCATCGTCGCGAAGTGGCGCCACAGATGGGAGCCGTCCGCGGAAGCGGAGGGGGCTGCTCCGGCGGCGGGTGCTGCGGAGGCAGCGGACGACGCCGAGGCGAGGGGCGCCTCGGCGGTGGAGGTGGGGGATTCCTGGGTAGCGGTCACGACGTTTCCTTCGCGGTGGGGACAGGAGGGGATGGGGTGAAGTGTGCTCCTGGTGTGGGCCCTGCCACAAATCACGGGCCGCGTTCACCCCCATCCCCGGCGCCGGAGCGTTAGCGTGAGGCCATGAGCACACAGACGTCCTCGCACGCAGACCTCGTTTCCCACCGCATCCGCCTCGCGTCCCGCCCCGTGGGTGTACCCCAGCCGGAGAACTTCATCCACGACGACGCGCCCGTTCGCGCACCCGAGGACGGTGAGGTCCTCCTGCGGACCCTCTACCTGTCGCTCGACCCGTACATGCGCGGGCGCATGTCCGATGCGAAGTCCTATGCGAAGCCCGTCGAGGTCGGCGGGATCATGGTCGGTGCGACCGTGAGCGAGGTCGTCGAATCCCGGTCGCCGGAGTTCGAGCCCGGGCAGATCGTCCTCGGCTACGGCGGATGGCAGTCGTACAGCACCGAACCGGCCGGGCAGCTCCGCCTCCTCGACCCCGAGGCGGCCCCCGTCACCACGGCCCTCGGCGTCCTCGGGATGCCCGGGTTCACCGCGTACTCGGGCCTCCTCGCGATCGGGAAGCCGCAGCCGGGAGAAACCGTCGCCGTGGCCGCTGCGACCGGCCCCGTCGGCTCCGCGGTCGGGCAGATCGCGAAGAACCTCGGGTGCCGGACGATCGGGATCGCCGGTGGGCCGGAGAAGGTCGCCCACCTCGAGGAACTCGGCTTCGACGTCGCGATCGACCACCGGCAGGACGGGCTGCGGGAGGCCGTGAAGCAGGCGGCACCCGACGGGATCGACGTGTACTTCGAGAACGTCGGCGGTGCGGTGTGGGACGCCGTCCTCCCCCGCCTCAACGAATTCGCACGCGTCCCCGTGTGCGGTCTCGCCGCGAACTACAACGCGACCTCGCTCCCCGACGGCCCCGACCGGTCCGCGGCCCTCATGAACGCCGTCCTGCGCTCGAGCCTCACCCTCCGCGGGTTCATCCAGCGCGAGTTCGTCCCCACGATGTTCGAGGACTTCCTCACCGACATGGGCCGCTGGGTCCGCGAGGGAACCGTCAAGTACCGCGAGGACATCACCGAAGGACTCGACAACGCCCCCGAGACCTTCGTCGGCATGCTCGCCGGCAAGAACTTCGGCAAGACGATCATCAAGGTGGGCTGAGGGCTCCGCGAGTTCCTTGTGGAAGTCCGGGTTCCAGACATGTGTGGACCACAGTGATGGGAACTCGGATTCCCGTCTGGAATTCGGGCGTCGCGTGCCCCGCCGCGCACTCCGGGAGTCGGTTCAGATCAGCGTGATCGGCTCGGCGAACTCGCCTGTGGGTGCCCACTGGGTCCATTCGCGGTCGAAGGCCCAGTGACCGGTGTGCCACGCCTCGATCGCGAGGTCGGCCTCCCGGCGCACGACACGCGCGATCTCCTCGGTCCACATCCCACCGGCGAGGGAGCCGGCGACCTCGTCCTCGTCCTTGAAGGAGATCGCCCCGTCCGGGGTGATCCAGAGGTCGAGGGTGTGATCGCTCGTGTAGTGATCCGCGATCCCGTCCGCATCGAATGCCCGCACGTGGGCGTGCTCGAGATTCACGTACCACCCGCGGAATCCACCGTCCTCGCCCCGGAACACCCACACCGAGAACGGCAGCCCCGTCGGCACGATCCGCAGCACACCCGGTCCCGTCCACGTTCCCGGCACGTTCACCCGCGGCAGCGCGGTCTCCGCGGGCCGGAACCGGACGTCGAAGGGCACGTCGTGCGGGTTCACGTCCTCGTACCCGCGGATCCGCGAGTTCTGCAGACGCGTCCCGCCCGGCAGCCACAGCACGGCGCCGGAAGCGTCGTCGCGGACGACGCGCATCGGCTGCACGACCTCCGTGCGGTGCCGGTCGTAGTCGAACCTGCGGAACCGCCAGCGCACGAGTGCGCCCGGTTCCAGGAAGGGCCCACCGCCGAGGCGCCCCGCACCTTCCGGCACCGTCACCGGGTAGGGAGGGGGCAGGGTGGACACGAGGGGGACGGTGTACGGGCTCATGACTCCATTGTTCCGGGCCGGGTGCCCAGTGCGGCCGTCGCCCTGCTGTCGTCGACGGCGGACGCAGTGTCGCCGGGTTCCGCCGGTTCCGCCGGTTCCGCGGGTACGAGAACGAGCGGGACATACGGTGCCACGACGACGAGCGTGTCCTTCGGGTGCGAGGCCCCTGGGGACGAGCTCCCGGTGGTCGGCACGAGCAGGGAGAAGCGCAGCTCCGTGTCGTCCGAGAGCGAGACCGCGGCGAAGGGCGCACCTGTGCTCGCTGCTCCGGAATCCGCTGACAGTGACGAGTCCTCTGCCTCTACTACTGCGCCGCTGCCCACCCCGGTGACGATCGGGGCGTAGGCGACGTGCACCTCGGCGGTGGAGGTGTGCGTCGACATGAGGTTGACGGCGTGGCAGGACCGGTCGAGGGAGACGAGTTCGACCGCGGCGTCGCCGGAGAAGCGGCACACCATACGCTCGGGGACGGGGGTGTCGACGCCGTCGATGCGCAGCACGACGGAGCCGCCCACCGGCATGAAACTCCGGGCCATGCCCGGCAGCGCGGAGAACGCGGCGGGCTCGCGCAGGGACGCGATGCTCAGTCGCCACGGAGCGACAGTCACCGGCTCACCGTCCCCGCAGACGGAGGAATCCACGAGGGCCGAGGAACCCACGAACTCCGATGATCCCTCGAGCGCCACGAGTTCCGTCGTCGCTCCCGCGCCGTTCTTCCACGGCCCCGCCGGGGTCGAAGCGAAATCCACCGCTACCCGCCACATCCTCGGTCCTCCTCGGTGCTCCTCGGGCCGGAGTCCGGTCCCGGACCGGCGTTCCCTACGAACACCGGTGTCCCGTCGAACCTATCGTGACGCGTACCGGCGCTGCGCGGGGCGCTGAGTCCCGCAGGGCGTGGCGCTCACCTCCGGTGGTACTTCGGTGTGCGTTTCTCGAGGAACGAACTCGTCGCCTCGGCGCGGTCGTCGAGGAGGGCGGTGAACAGTTGTTGCCGGTTCTCGAACTCGACCGCGGCCTCGAAGGACGGGATCTCGAGGGACTTCCACAGTCCTTCCTTCGTGAACTCGACGGACAGCGGCGCGTTCTGCATGATCTGCGAGGCCGTCGCCATCACGGTGTCGTGGAGGTCCTCGGCGTCGACGACCCCGGCGAGCAGTCCGAAGGTGTGGGCCTCCTGGGCGCTGAAGCGACGACCGGTGAGCATGAGTTCCTGCGCCCGTCCGGCCCCGATGATCCGCGGCAGCAACCAGGACAGGCCCATGTCGCACGCGGAGAACCCGGCCCGGATGTATCCGACCGCCATGACCGCCTGTGGCACCGCATAGCGCACGTCCGAGGCGCACAGGAGTGAGAGTCCGACGCCTGCTACGGCACCATTCACCGCGGCGATCACGGGCACGCGCAGCGCCCGCACGCGGGCCACGAGATCGGCGATCTCCTTCTGCCGCTCCATCGTGCGCAGGACCTTCCCGCGTTCGTCGACGAGGTCCTCGTCCCCGAATCCCGTGAGGTCGAGTCCGGCGCAGAAGGCCCGTCCCTCTCCGGTGAGCACGAGAACGCGGATGCTCGTGTCCGCGTCGACCTCCGCGAGCGCGGCCTTGGCGTCCGCGATGAAACGGGCGTCGGCCGCGTTCATGCGGTCGGGGCGACTGAAGGTGATGCGGGCGATCCCCTCGGACGGGTGGTCGAGGCGCAGGCGGCTGAGGTCGGGAGCGTCGTTGCTGTCCATGCCCGTCACGCTAAGCGGTCATGTGCGCACGTGACCAGAGTTGTCCGGAGTGTGGCGCCCGTGCGGACGGGGTGAACGAACCCTCAGACGTGACCGTCGGCGCGCAGCGCCGCCCATTCCTGGCGCAGCCACGGGCTGAAGGCGAAGGGAGCGGAACCGAGCGCGGCGTCGAGGTCGTCCGGATGGATCCACGCGGTCTCCATGACCTCGGCCGGTTCCGGATAGAGCGGGGCGGAGAGTTCGGCGAGGTACACCGGGCACATCTCGTTCTCCACGATCCCCGAGGCGTCGACCGCACGATAACGGAAGTCCGGGAGCGCCTCGCGCAGGCCGGTGATGGTGGTGCCGAGTTCGTCGGAGGCACGGCGGGCGATCGCGGAAGGGAAGTCCTCCCCGGGGCCCGGGTGCCCGCAGAAGGCGTTCGTCCACACACCCGGCCACGCCCTCTTCACGAGGGCCCGGCGGGTGAGAAGCACACGCCCGTCCGCGTCGAGGAGGAAACACGAGAACGCGAGGTGCAGCGGGGTGTCCGTGGTGTGCACGGTGGCCTTGGGGTGGGTCCCGATGGGCGCGCCGTTGTCGTCGAGCAGCACCACGAGTTCTTCGTCCGTCGTCACCACTCAAGCGTAGCCGCGGACGGCCCGGGTGGGGCCGTCCGCGGACGTGGCGTGGGGTACAGGGTGGTGTGGGGTTCAGAGTGGTGAGGTGGCCGGGGCCGAGGCGCCTCGGGGCCGGGAGTCCGTGGCGCCTCGGGCCGGGGCCCTCAGCGGGTGAGCGGTGCGGTCGGTTCCTCGCGTTCGTTCACGACCTCGGAGGTGTTCGGGAAGAGGTACTTGTACGTGAAACCGGCGATCGCCGCACCCAGCAGCGGAGCGACGAAGAACGCCCACACCTGCCCGAGGGCCTCCCCTCCGCCGAACACCGCGACGCCGAGCGACCGCGCGGGGTTGACCGAGGTGTTCGAGATCGGGATCGAGATGAGGTGGATGAGCGTGAGCGACAGACCGATCGCCAGGGGTGCGAAACCGACGGGCGCGCGGGAATCCGTCGCTCCGAGGATGACGAAGAGGAAGATGCAGGTGAGGACGATCTCCGCGACGAGCACTGCGACGAGGGAGTACCCGTTCGGCGAGAGCTCGCCGTACCCGTTCGTCGCGAACCCGTTCTCCGCCACCGAGAAGTCCGGCTGACCGGTCGCGATCACCATGAGGACGCCGCCGGCGACGATGCCCGCAACGAGCTGCGTGACCCAGTACGGGATCGTGTCCTTCCAGGGCAGACGCCCGGTGAGTGCCGCACCGAGGGTGACCGCCGGATTGAAGTGGCCACCGGAGATGTGACCGACGGCGTACGCCATGACGACGACGGTGAGACCGAAGGCGAGGGAGACGCCGAGGAACCCGATACCCATGTTGATATTCAACTCGTTGACGACGGAGGCCGCGAAGACCGCGGAACCACAACCGCCGAAGACGAGAACGAAGGTACCGAGGAATTCGGCTGCGAGCTTGGAGACGAGCGATGACTGATTCATGGTGCGAGTCCTTCGTCGGGGAAACCGGCCGCCCCTCGTACGGGCCGCGGAGGCGGGACTGCGGGGGCGGGAGATCAGCAGGAACGAAACGTAGCGTGGAACAGCGGATGGAGCTCATTCACAACGTACGCTCATCCGCATGACAAATCACGCGTTTTCCCAGGTCGATGTGTTCGCATCCCGGTCTCTCGGTGGCAATCCGCTCGCCGTCGTCCACGATGCGGATGACCTGCCGGAGCTCGCGCTGTCCCGGTTCGCGAACTGGACGAATCTCTCGGAGACGACGTTCCTCCTCGCCCCGACCACCCCCGAGGCGGACTATCGGGTCCGCATCCTCACCCCCGATCGCGAGCTCCCCTTCGCGGGTCATCCGACCCTCGGATCGGCCCATGCGTGGCTCGAGGCGGGCGGGACTCCGCGTACGCCCGGCGTCGTCGTGCAGGAGTGCACGGCGGGCCTCGTCACGCTCCGTCACGACGCGGAGTCCGGTGCCCTCGCCTTCGCCGGGCCACCCTTCGTCCGCACCGGTGACGTCGCCGCGGCGGACCTCGCTGCCATCACCACCGTCCTCGGCATCTCGCGGGAGGACGTGCTCGCGTCCCAGTGGGTCGACAACGGTCCCGGATGGGTCGGGCTCCTGCTGCGCGATGCCGCCCTCGTCTCGGACCTCACACCCGACCTCTCGGCACTCGGCGACTTCACGATCGGCGTCATCGGCGCGATCCCACGGGCCGCCGCCCCGATCGACGGAGGGGTGCCGGTGGCGATGGGGTCGGGCGCGTCGGACGGGACGGGGAACCTCCCGGTCCCGGACTTCGAGGTGCGGGCGTTCTTCCCGCAGGGATCCGGCGGCATGGAGGACCCCGTGACCGGCAGCCTCAACGCGGGCCTGGCCCAGTGGCTCATCGGTGCGGGCCTCGCACCCGAGTCGTACATCGCCTCCCAGGGCACCGCCCTCGGCCGGGCCGGCATCGTCACCGTCGAGAGGATCGGCGAGGACGTGTGGGTCGGCGGGACCACTCGCACCGTCGTCCGCGGCACCGTCGACCTCTGAGTCAGTCCCCTCTGAGCGGTTCCCCCTCTGAGGCCCGTCCGCCGTCGTTCCGAACAGCGATTCTGTCCCCGGACCGAGCAAACGTTGTCGAGGTCCGTGTACTTTTCGGACAGAGGCTTACCTGCTCCCCTTACCGACAGCGTTTTCGTCCCCGGACCGAGAGAACGTTGTCGAGGTCCGCGTACTTTTCGGGGAGAGACTGCCCGCCTCGTGGCTCACCGGTCCGTGTCGGAGACGAACCGCAACCGGCCCGCGAGGAGGATCGCGGCGACGCCGGCACAGAACGCGGCGAGGAACGCCCAGCGCAGGCCGAGCCAGGCCGCGAGGAAACCGACCGTCGGCGAGGACACGAGCGATCCGATGCGCAGCACCCAACTCGTGATCGTCACGGCCGTTCCGTGCTTGAAGCCGGGGAGCCGCCCGGCAGCCGCATAGGCGATCGGGACGAACGTCGCACACCCGAAACCGCTGAGCGCGAAGCCCACGAGAACCGCCCACGGCTGGCCGACGAGCATCATGAGACCCATGCCGACGGCCGTGAACACACCGCCACCGCGGACGAGAGCGACAGCGCCCCACCTGTCCTGGATCCGGTCGGCGGAGAGTCGCGCGAGGAACTGACTGCCGAGCGCCGTGACGAACGCCGCACCCGCCCATTCGACCGGTACCCCGCCCACCTGCTCGAGGAAGAGGGACGACCAGTTCATCCCGATGTCCTCGCCGAGCGCGCCGAGCAGGCCGAGCGTCACCACGACGGCGCACAGTCCCCAGGCGGCACCGCCCCCACCCCGCCCCACGGCCGAGGCGCCGCTGCCCGGAGTGCCACGCGGCACCTCGGGCCCGGGTGGGTGCGGTTCACGATGATGTCGGCCGGCTTCCTCCGGGACCTCGACGGTCGACCGTCCCGCACCCGCGCCCGCACTCACCCAGGAACGCGTCGCCCGGTCCTCGCGCAACGCCCATCCCGTGAGACCGAGCGCGAGCACCCCGGCCCCCGCGAGGTGGACGGGCAGCGGGATCCCCACGGCGGCCGCACCGAGCCCGAGCGCGCCACCGGAGACGGACCCGACGCTCCATGCGGCGTGGAAGAAGTTGAAGACCGCACGACCGCACGCGGTCTCGACGGCGAGCCCGTGGACGTTCTGCGCGGCGTCGACGACCGCGTCGGAGAAACCGATGACGGCGTACAGGGCGGCGAACACCCAGACGCCCACAACCATCCCGGAGCCGCTCGCGCCGACACCGGCCTCACCGGCACTGCTCGCGCCGAGAGCGACCACCACCCCCGCGAGAGCAATGAGCACTGCGATCACCACGGTGCCGAGGATCGCCACCGGTGCCGCACCGAAACGACGGATGAGCGGTGCCGGCAGGGCGAACGCCCCGATCGCCCCGACCGTCATGCACGCGAGCACGAGGCCGAAGGCCTCGGGTGGGAGCTCGAGCGCTGCCCGCACCTCCGGCAGGCGCGGCAGCAGGTTCGCGAGGACGAACCCGTTGAGGAAGAAGAGGAGGGAGACGCCGAGGCGGGCGCGGGTCGCGGGGGAACTCACCGTTCCAGCATGCCAGGGAACGACACCGCCCCCGCCGGTCGAATGAGGACCTGCGAGGGCGGTGTTCGCGGCGCCTGGACAGCCTGTCCAGCGGATCGTGCCGGTTCGGTTCTCACCGCGCGGTGCGCAGCGTGCGGTTCGCGGGACTCAGCTCTCGGCGCCCACTGCTCAGCGGGCGTATCCGACGGTGATCGCGCCGGAGTCGGAGCTCGCGACGATCGGAACGTGCGGTTCCTCGGTCCCGATCTGCAGGCGTTCGATCTCGACGTTCACGGCGCCGTTGTCACTCGTCGCATCGACGGTGTACCCGCGCACACCCGTGTTCGCGACGTCCGCGATGCGCGGCACCTCGAGATCGACGGCCCCTGCGTCGCTCGTCACCTCGATGCCCTGCGCGGGCAGTGCCCCGTCACCGAGTTCCGCCTCGATGAAACCGCGATCGGAGGACAGCGTGATCTTCTCCGCGACGTCGAGCGTATCGACGGAGATCGCACCCGTGCGGGTGGACACGGTGGCGGTCCGGGCGCGTCCCTCGACGTGCACGTATCCGGTCTCCGCGTCCACGGTGAGAGCGCGGGTGACGACATCGGCGTCGACCGCACCCGACGCGGCGTTGATCGTGACGTCCCGGAATTCGCCCTCGATGTCCGCGGTCCCCGTCTGCACCCGGACGTCGAGGTCGACGTTCTTCGCCGTTCCCTCGGGAACGGTCACGACGAGTTCGGTCTCGCGGTCGAACATCCACGTCCAGTCGTCGCCGGGGCCGCCCGAGACCTCGAGGGTGGCGACGGTGCCGTTCTGGACCACCTCGAGCGTGGGGACCTGGGTCCCGACCCCCTGGTAGCTGAGGACGACGGTCCCCGTCGCCCCCGCCTCGGCGGCGGGTTTCGTCTGCACGTCGACCTGGGCGTTGGGCACGTCGATGACGAGCCCGGTGAGGTTCGCGGGCAGATCGGCACGGGTGGAATCGGCCTTGAGCCGGACGTCGTGGACGAATCCCCTCAGGGTGAACACGGCGGTGACGAGGACGGCGAGCGCGGCGGCGACGAGGACGATCCAGCGGATCGCGGCGCGGCCGCCGGGCGTCCCGGGACCGCCGGAGGATCCGCCCGGGCCGGCAGCGCCGCCGAACGGACCGGAGGGGCCCGCGGCGCCGGGAGCTCCGGGATGCGTGGTGGGTGCAGACATGGCATGTCCTTTCGGGACGAAAAGCGTGTGGGACGCCGAGGCGGGTGCCGGGTGGGGCAGGGCACCTCGGGGTCGGAGGAATCGGAGGAGCCGGACGAATCGGAGGAGTTCGGAGGCCGTGGAGGACGGGGCCTTTCGGCAGTGGCGCCGTCAGGCGCCGAGGAACTTGAGCACCGCGAGGACGCGACGGTTCTCGGTGACGTCGGCGGTGAGGCCGAACTTCGTGAAGATGCTGCTGATGTGCTTCTCCACGGCTCCGGCGCTGAGGTAGAGAGTGCTCGCGATCGCGGCGTTCGACTTGCCCTCGGCCATGAGCTGGAGGACCTCGCTCTCGCGCGGCGAGAGCTGCCCGAGCCCCTCCTGCTTGCGTGAGCGGACGAGGATCTGGGTGACGACCTCGGGATCGAGGACGGTGCCACCGCCGGCGACCTCGTCGACTGCCTCGAGGAACTCCTCGACGTCCGCGACCCGGTCCTTGAGGAGGTACCCGAAGCCACCGGAGTGTTCGGCGATGAGATCCGCCGCGTAGCGTTCCTCGACGTACTGGGAGAGGACGAGCACGGCGGTCGTCGGGTTCTGCTTGCGCATGAGGACGGCGGCGCGGATGCCCTCGTCCGTGAACGTCGGTGGCATGCGGACGTCGACGATCGCGAGGTCGGGCGCATCGGTGTTCACCGCGGCGAGGAGGGCGTTCGCGTCCCCGACCGCGGAGGTGACCTCGTGGCCGGCGTCGGTGAGGAGGCGCACGAGTCCTTCGCGCAGGAGGACGGCGTCCTCGGCAATCACCACTCGCATGGCACCTCCACCACGATCGTCGTCGGTCCGCCCAGCGGGCTGGTGAACGACCAGGTCCCCTTCGCGGCGGTCACACGGTCGGCCAGACCGGCCAGCCCCGTGTGGGAGCCGTCGCGGACGACGTGTGCACCACCGTGGCCGTTGTCGCTCACACTGATCTGCACAGTACCCCGAGAGGCACCGGGACCGGCCGCACCACCCGCCGCCGGGCCCGGCCGACCGACGATGTTCACGCGGGCGCGGGTGGCACCGGAGTGCTTCTGGATGTTCGTGAGGGCCTCCGCCACGACGAAGTAGGCGACGGACTCGGCCTCCTCTCCCGGGCGCCTCGGGAGGTCGATGTGGACGTCGACGGGGATCGGTGAGCGTCCGGCGATCGCGCTCACCGCGGCGTCGAGCCCCCGGTCGGTGAGGACCGCCGGGTGGATCCCGCGGGCCAGCTGGCGCAGTTCGGTGATCGCGGTCTTCGAGTCCGCGTGGGCCTCCGTGAGGAGTTCCTTCGCCTTCTCGGGGTCCTTGTCGAACTTCGCCTTCGCCATCCCGAGCTTCATCGAGAGGGCCACGAGCATGGGCTGGACGCCGTCGTGGAGATCGCGTTCGATGCGGAGGCGTTCGGTCGTGGCGGCCTCGAGGGCACCGGTGCGGGCCCGGTCGAGGGTCGACACCTCCTCCTGGAGGATGCCGCTGCGCGTCGGTGGCAGCAGGCCGCGGTCGAGGCCGCGGTCGAGGTAGGCGGAGAACCACAGGACCGCGAGGGACCCGACGAGCAGCACGACGCCGAGGCCGACGTTGAGGATCTGGTTCACGATGCCGCGTGCGGTACCGCCGAAGGAGATCCCGAGGCCGTTCACCACCTGAGCGGCGGGGTTGATGCCGGTGGCGAGCAGCTGCGTGCCGACCGCCAGACCGATGAGCACGAGGATGCACACGAACGCGCCGTACAGCGCCTTCACGTAGTGGTGGGCGGTGCTGCGCCAGAACGCCGCCGAGCGGAGGACGAACCATTGGTTCTCGAACCACCCACCGACCCCGCCCCGGGTGGAGCGGCGGGTGTGCGGGACCGGGATGCGGTCGGCGTAGATCGCCTCGGCGCGGACCCGTTCGAGGTGGTTGAGCCCGCGCTGGAGGAAGAACCACACCGCGAGCGCGAGGAGACCGGAACCGAGCGCGAGGAGACCGCCGATCCCGGTGAAGAACATGATGATCGGGATCCACAGCCAGAACACACCGAGGAGTCCGGAGACGAGGACGTTCGCCGTGCCGAGCAGTCCGGGCGAACGCTTGGGCCACGAGGGGTCCGGGACTTCCGCCGAGGTGCGGGTCGGCACGGGCACGGTCGGCGGCACCGGTGGTGCCGGGGGTACCGGGTGGGTGAACGGACCGCTGTCGACGACTGCCGTGGGGCCGGTCCGCGGACCGGTGTGGGGGTGAGTGGCGGGGCTCCCGGCGGAGCCCGGTGAGGTGCGGAGCACCTCGGCGGTGGGCGCTGCGCCGGGGCGCGGCACCTCGGCGGTGGGCGCGGTGAGCGGCACCGTCGGAGCGGTGTCGGGGGCCGGAGGTGGCGTGGGGCCGGGCACGGGATCGGGTGCCGTGCCGGGGACGTTGTCGGTCATGTCATCAAAGGTAGGTGCGGGAGGGGTCGGTGGACATGGAGTCGACCGCCCGGCGCGGGTGGGGAAACCCGTACCGTGCCGGTGGGACACCCAGCACCCCCTCAGCGTCCTCGGAGAGCCGGGACCTAATCTGGAGCCCATGGGTCAGAACTCGGAACCGCAGATGCCGCAGTCGGGTGAGATGCCCCGGGCACACGCCGGGACCCGTGGATCCCGACCGCCGGAACCGCAGGCAAAGGGGCCGATCATGCAGGGGGCAGGCTCGCAGGGTCCGGTCACGCAGGGCGTGGGTCCGCAGGGCCCGATCACGCGCGAACAGCGCATCCGGCGTTCTCCCGTGCGTTCGCGCAGACGGACCCGGGTGCTCTGGTGGATCGCACTGTCGACGGGCGTGTTCCTCTCCGCGTTCCTCCACATCGTGCAGTTCTCCCGCCTGCCGTTCATGGACGCGACGGCCTCGCAGCAGGTGCTCGTGTCCGTCATCGTCGACCTCGCGCTCGGGTTGCTCGCGCTCGGGCTGTTGCCGGCGGCGCTCCACCACGACCCGATGGAGGTGCAGGAGTCGTACGTGGGGCCGCCCTCGGCACTCGTCGCGAGCCTCGTGATCCTCTGCGTGTGGATGGTCTCCTACCTCGCGGCGCCCGCCGGTGCGATCGTCCTCATCTCCGTGTGCGCCCGCCTGTCGCTCGGGTGGACCCTCCCGGCGATCGGGGCGTCGATGCTCAGCATCATCGTCTACGAACTCACCTTCGACATCGAGTTCCCCGGCGTGCGGGCGCTCTCGGTGTTCGCGGTCCTCGTCCTCACCCTCACGCTCGTCGCGATGGGGTCCGCCCGCGGGCTGGTGCTGCGCCGGTTGCTGTAGGGGCTTGCTGTAGGCGGTTGCCGGCGGGGACGGGCGACCGACGGCAGGGATCGCTCGGTCCTCAGTGCGTCACGTAGTCGTGCCAGGTGGCGGTGAGGGAGTCGTAGTTCTCGGCCCAGTACGCGTGATCGGGTTTCACGAGCTGCGGCAGGACCTCCGGGTCGGTGACGTCGAACCGCGCGAACTCGGGGCTGAGAGTGGGCGTGGCCTGCGGATTCACCGGCGGGTACGCGGTGCCCTCGGCGTGCGCGGTCTGCTGGTCGGCACCGATGAACCAGTTGATGAGCGCGTGCGAGGCGAGGGAGTTCGAGCTCCCCTTCGTCACCGTGAGCACGTCGGAGTCCATGATCCCGTGGTCCCAGATCGGGGCGAAGTCGGCGCCGGTGAGGTTCGCCTCGGGGATGCGCCCGGTCCACCCGATGAGCATGTCGACCTCGCCGCCCTGGACGAGCTGGGTCTGTTCGGCGCCCGTCGTCCAGAACTTCACGTCCTCGCCGAGGCGGTCGTACACCCCCAGCGCACGGTCCGTGTCGAGAGGGTAGAGCTCCTCCGGGGCGACGCCGTCTGCCATGAGGGCGAGTTCGTAGACGCCCGGTGACGGGGTGGCGCGGCCCTCGATGCCGCGGGTTCCGGGGTACTTCTCGGTGTCGAAGAAGTCCGCGAGCGTCGTCGGCGGGTTCTCCGCGTACTTCTGGGCGTCGTAGAACACCGTGTACGCGTACACCATGATCGGCACGAAGCACTCACCGGTCGGCAGTTCGTCCGGGATCGCGGAGAGGTCGATGAGCGAGGTGTCGAGGGGTTCGAAGAGCGTGCCGCAGTTCGCGGTGGCCGGTACCGGGCTCGATTCGACGGTGTCCCACGTGACCGCACCGGATTCGACCTGGGCACGGAGTTTTGCGAGGTCGGCCGGGCCGTCGCCGACGACCGTCGCCCCCGTGTGCGCGGCGAAGGGCTCGACGACCTCCGACATCTGCGCGTCCTGGTAGCCACCGCCGAACCCGACGTACGTCATCCGGGTGTCCGCGAGCGCACCTTCGGGAGACTCTCCGGCCGTCGGTGAGAGGAAGGCCGCGGGAACCGGCGCCTCGGCGGCGTCGCTGCCGGTGGCACCCGACGTGCCGGCCGGACCGCCCTGCATGCAACCGGTGAGGAGAAGTGCGGCTGCGGCGAGCGCCGCGGTGGCGGTGGTGCGGGCGAGTGCGCGCGAAGTCGTCATCGATCCTGCTTTCGGTTCGGCGGGCGCCCCCGCGGGGAGGCACCGTGGGGGCGGAACGGCTCGACCCCCGACCTTATACGCAGAAGTGCGAAAAAGGCACATGGGCGTCACATGGGGTGTGAGCCGTGCAACAGGGATTATTTCTCGGAGTAGACTCAAAAAGCTGTGATTATTGCTCATTTGGGTGTCAAAGGAGATCGCCAATGACCCACAAGCCCCGCCCGCGCCCGGGCACCCCGCACTACATGACCGAGGAACGCCTCGAACTGCAGGCCCTCGCCCGTCAGTTCTCGCGCGAGGTCGTCCTCCCCATCGCCAATGAGCTCGACCCGATCGAGGGCCAGTTCCCCGAGGAAATGGTCCAGCAGATGGCGGACATGGGCTTCTTCGGCATCCTCATCCCGGAGGAGTACGGCGGGCTCGGGCTCGGCGTCTTCGAGTACTGCCTCGTCGCCGAGGAGCTCTCCCGCGCCTGGATGAGCGTGAGCGGTCTGCTCGCCCGCGGCAACGGCATGGGCGGCGGATTCTCCCCCGAGCAGGAACAGCGACTGCTGCCGAAGGTCGCCACCGGCGAGTACCTCGGCGCGTTCGCCCTCTCCGAGGCGGAGGCCGGTTCCGACGTCGCGAACATCACGTGCCGCGCGGAGCAGGACCCCGCGACCGGCGAGTGGATCATCAACGGGACGAAGATGTGGTGCACCTACGCCGATATGGCGGACTACATCATCCTGTTCGCCCGCACCTCGGTCGACCCGGACCCGACGAAGCGCCACCGCGGCATCAGCGCGTTCCTCGTCGAGAAGGAACGCGGTACCTTCCCCGAGGGCATGTCCGGTACCCCGGCGAAGAAGATCGGGTACTTCGGGTGGAAGACCTGGGACCTCAATTTCGACAACTTCCGACTGCCCGCGGACGCACTCCTCGGCGAGAAGGACAAGGGCTTCTACCAGGCGGTCTCCGGCCTCGAGGTCGGGCGCGCCCACACCGCGGCCCGCTCGATCGGCCTCGCACAGGCGGCGCTCGAGGACTCCATCGACTACATGGGGACGCGGACGCAGTTCAACACGAAGCTCTCCGGTTTCCAGCACCTCCGCTTCAAGGTCGCGGACATGGCCGCCCAGATCGAGGCCGCCCGCCAGCTCATGTACTCGGTCTGCACCGCGATCGACACGGGCGCCCGCTGCGACAAGGAAGCGGCGATGGTGAAGTACTTCGCCGCCGAGATGGCCGAGAAGGTCACGTCCGAGGCCGTTCAGATCCACGGCGGCGCCGGCTACACGAAGGACTTCGCGGTCGAACGCCACTGGCGCGACGCCCGCCTCACGAAGATCTTCGAGGGCTCCTCCGAGATCCAGATGCGGATCATCTCGGACCTGCTGCTCGGCCGGGAGTGAAAGATCCCCGGCCTCGGGGCTACCCGGCCGAGGCGTGGGCAGCTGACCCCGCGAGCACACCGAGCGCATACGGCCAGGCGATCCTCTCCTGTTCCAATCGCACGTGACCCTCCGCGCGCAACCGCCGGAGAACCGCACGCTCGGGCTCCGTGAGTCGCTCGAGGTGCGCGGGGTCCACGCCCAGCGGCTTCGGTTCCCGGACCCATAGTTCCGCGAACGTCCCGAGCGTGTCCTCGTCCATGAGCACCGACCGCACCGATGCGCAGTGGGTGCGGAACCGGTTGAGGATGCCGAAGCCGTGCGAATCGAGATCGCCCCAGTACAGGACATCGGCATTCCGGATCCACGGCAGCTTCGCGACGACCGAGGCCGAGTACCCGTTGCCCCAGACCGCGACCGATACCGGCAATGACCCGTCCGCCGGAAGCGCGAGGAAGGTCTGGAGGTTCTCGACGACGAGGACCCCGCGCGGTTCGAGGTCGAGAGCGGCGGCCTCGGATTCCACGAGAGCGAGGTCGGACACCCCGGGCAGAATGCGCGCAGCCGGGTCGAGGAAACGGAGGCGCACCGTCGGCTCGACGGCCCGCAGTCCCAGACGAGCACGACCGGTGGCACCGAGCACCATCCGTTCGACGAGGCGCCTGCGGCGTTCCACCCATTTGGAGTCGACGCCACGGATGGGAAGTTCCCTCATGTAGCGCCCGGAGTCCGGATGGTCCGCCAGCCACTGCACGACTTTCATGAGGAGTTCGAAATCCTCGTCGGACAGGTCCTCGATCGCAGGGACGACGGCCCTCACCTGCGCAAGCGTGTGCTCTGTCGACGAGGGCTCGGCTCCTGTCCCGCCCCCTTCCCATTCCGCCGTGGCAGTCCACCAGTCGAAGACCGTCCGGGTGCGAGCGGTCAGTCGCGCCCACTCCTCCGTGCGCCCCAGCACGCGGGCCATGGACTCGATCGAGGCGAACTCCACATGGGTCGGGATCCGCTGCGTCCCGAGGCTGCTCCACCGTCGTTCCGTCCACACGACAGAGGCACCGGGCTGCGGACCGTCCGGTAGTGTCCGCCGAACCGACCGGGACCATTTGTCGTCGAACGCCTGCCACGCACGGATCCAGATATCGACCGCGTCGAGATGGTCGAATGCCCACTCCCCCGTCGGTGGTCTGAGGGAGAGCGAGAGTCCGGCGAAGCCCGTCCCCGCGAGTTCGTCCATCGCCCAGGTCCGCCGCCCGCGGGTGAAACGTGTGTCCACGAGCTTCTGCACCGCGGAAGGCAGCACGCAGTACTGCGTCCCGACTGCCCGCTCCGCGCCCTTCGCACTGTGCGCCGGGGTCATGCGTCCTCGATGTCCTCCCACTCGGCGACCTTGACGAAGGAGTCGTTCCGGTTCGGGTTCTCGACGAGCACGATGCCGCCGACGTAGTCCTCGAGCGTCTGGAGGAGCTTCTTGGGCGTCACGAGGATCATGTGGAACCCGAACGCGGTGAAGATGTCCATCGCCATGCGCGTGAAGGTCTGGTCCGCCTTGTCGAAGGCCTCGTCGAGGATGACGGTGCCGTAACTGGGCACGTCCGCTTCCTCCGCCGCAAGACGGAAGCGCAGCGCCGCTGCGAGGCAGAAGATCACGAGTTTCTGCCGCTGCCCACCGGAGAGTCCGTCGGAGCTGTCGTGGACGTTCACGACGTCACCGGACTCCGTGACCTCCTCCGCGATGAAGGACACGTGCTTCCGGGTGTCGAGGACGGTGTCCCGCCACCGCTTGTCGACCGGCTCGGTGGCCCGCAACCGCCCGATGACCCGCTCCATGACGGCGAACTTCTCGTCCGCCTGTTCGAGCGTCGGGGTCTGCCCGAGCCCTCCGGAGTTGATGGTCTCGAGGTCCCGGAGGAACTCCGAGAGGTCCTTCGACGCGCGGCTCTTCACCCGGATCTGCAGATACCGTCCGCGATCGAAGTACGACCGCCGGAGCGATCCGTTCACCGGTTCGACGCCCTGCCGGATCTCCACCGGGGCGCGGCGGATCGTCATGTGCAGATTGCCGATGTTCTTCATCGACTGATCGCGGAGCATCTCGAGGAACCGTTGTTCGTGCTGGGGCAGAGCGTCCGCCCGCAACCGCTCCGCGATCAACCGGTAGGCCGGGTGATCGGCGATGTCCGGGCCGAGGTCCACGGCAACGGCCGGCCAGTCCGCGATGAAAGTCCGGATCACGCGTTCGTACTGGACCACGGCGGCACTCGCCGCTTTCTCCGCGGCGTTCTCCTCCTCGTGGAGTTCCGTGGCGACCTGTTTCGAGAGTTTCAGGAGGTCCTCGGACCGCACGCGGCGAGTTGAGGAGAGCCCTTCCATCCGCTCCCGGATCTCCGTCCGCACTTCGTCCTCGACGATGTGATCGGTCCCCAGAAGTTCCTCCCGGGCCTGTTTCCGCGCGGCCTCGAGCTCATTCAGCCGGGCTTCGAGCCGGGCTCTCTCGCCGCGTTCCTCCTCGGCCACCGACCTCACTCGAGCGAGTTCCTCCTTCCGCGACTCGAATCCCTTCTGCGCGGCCGCCAGATCCGGATTGCGCTCGGTGAGCTCGGTGAGCCGTTCACGCAGCTGCCGATGGGCTTCCACCGCCGCGGCCCGATCGAGCCGATCCCATCCCGAGGCGCGCAGATCCTCGGCCACGTGCCTGCGGGCATCGAGGCGCCCGCGCTCCTTCCGGATCCCGTCCCGCTCGTGCTCGGCCGCGCGGAGGTCCCGTTCGGCCGCCGCCCGACGCTCCATGAGGGACGTGATCCGTTCGGTCGCATCGAAGCCGAGGATCCACCGCGTGCGATCGTCCACGCGCCACCGGTCGTCCTTCTCGAACCGGCTGCCCCGGTGCTTCACCTGCCCGGCGCGGGTGAGCCCCTGGACAGTGGTGACGAGGGCGTCGGCGGACTCCACGCAGGTGTAGTCGAACCGTTCCGCGAGCCGATGGTTCAACCACGCGGCGAACCGCGAGCCGCGTTTCACCTCGACCCGGTGGACGAGGGAGTCCTGCCCCACGGAAACGGGCGAGGGAACGTCCGCGCCGACCGATTGATAGACGAGTCGCGTCCCGACGTTCATGCCCTCGAGCGCCCGCACGACCCGGTCGATGTGCGCGGCATCGACGAGCATCATGGTCGACAGGGGCCGGAGCACCCGTTCGATCGCTCCGGTCCAGTCCTCGAACCCCGTCCGCACCTGCAGCAGTTCCGCCGCGAACGGCAGTTCGGCCGGGGACAACCCGGTGGCATCCGCCACCCGGGTGCGCGCTTCGAGAAGCCCCCGGTCGACGTTCGATCGCGAGGCCCGCGCCGACTCGAGGTCCGCGGTCACCTCGTTGAGCACGGTCACTCGCGTGCCGATGAGCTCGGCGTTCGCATTCTCCCTCTCCGTGACACGCCGTTCCTCGGCCGCGAGCACCTCGGAGTCCTCGAGTGTCCGGAGCAGTTCCCGAAACTCGGTCTGGGAATCGGGCACGCGGGAGATCCCGGCGCGCGCGAGGTGCCGCCCGGTGGTCTCACGCGCCTTCTCGACCGAGTCCACGTCCTTCCGGGCGTGTTCGACCTGCTCGCGGATCGCCCCGATCGCCGCTCCGCCCTTCTCCTGGACGAGCGCTCGGGCGACCTCGAGGGCGTCCTCCGCGGCGCTCACGTCCGCGAGCGAGGTCCGCAGACGCTCCTCCGCGAGATCGAACTCGCGCCGCTTGTCGTCGATCTCCTTCGCGACGAGTTCGAGGATCCACTCGTTCGTCACCGGATCGACGGCAGCCAACTGTTCCTGTGCCGAGGCGACCCGATCGCGGGCGGCGACCCACGCCTCGGCGGAGTCGAGGGCCCGATCGAGCTGCTCGAGCTGGCGACGGGCGTTCACGACCTCCCGGTGGGCGCCGGAGAGTTCGTCGAACTGGGCGACCGCGGTGTCGGCGAGGTCGAACGTGCGGGGCGGATCGAGCATGTAATCGCGGAACAGCGCGTCGAGAGTGCCGAGGTTCTTCGCCGCCATCGTCCGGTGGAGCAACAGGAGCGCGCCCTCCGACCCGAGCCCCATGGTCCGCCACACCCGACCGAGGAACGCGCTCTGCGTGCTCGTGACGAACGCCTCGGGGTACGCCTTCTTGATGCCACGGGTGTCGAACGCGGACTCGAGGAACGGGACGAATGCCTCGAGTGTCGTGTCCTCCCGGAGGAACAGGAACCGTGGGGTCGCATCGCCGCTGCCGGCCTGCCCCGCGTTCACCTTGCAGAGGGCCACGAGCACGACCGGGGCCGAGGCGCCGGACCGGCTGGCCGCGGTGTCGTACCTGAGCAGAATGCCGGACCAGGTGGCGCCTCGGCGGAGGTGGTCGCTCACGATCTCGTCGGTGTCGAGGGCATCCGTCCTCCGCCAGGCACCGCGGACGTAGTTCATGAGGGAGCGGTCCTGCGACCGGGCCGAGCTGTCCTGTGCCGCCGCGTTGTACCGGAGCTTCTGCCGGGGCGTGAGCACGGTGGCGATCGCGTCGAGGATCGAGGACTTGCCGGAACCGGAGTCGCCCGTGATGACGAGCCCCTTCTCCGGTACGTGGAACGAGTGCTCACCGCTGAACGTGCCCCAGTTGAAGAGATCGACCCGGGACAGGCGCCACTGCGCCGAGGTGTCCGGCACCGGGGCGCCCGGCACGGAGGGGTCCGGCACGACGCCCGGCTCCTCGAAGAGCGAGGCCTGCATGTCCACCGTCACGACTCCTCCTCGAGCATGCGCGCGAATTCGGCCTTGACGGCCCTCACCTCGTCACTGTCGAAGAGGATGCGGAGCACCGGGGAGATCTCGAACCGGTCCTCCGCGGTGCCCGTCTTCGTGAGGAGTCCGTTCGTGTCCATCGTGCTCCACGCGGCGTTGAACCGTTTCGCGAACAGGGTGTCGTCGAGGTTCTGGGCATCGCCGTACACCCGCAGTGACTCCTTCACGTCCTCCTTGCCGACCACCACCCGTTCGTTCCGGTCCGAGCGCAGGAGTTCGCCGCGCAGGTGGAGGACGAGCGCGGTTTCGAGAAAACTGAGGTTCGCCGCACGCACGACGGTCGGCTGGTCCGGTGCATTGCGGACGAAGGCGATCCGCGCATCGTGGTCGACGACGAGTTCGAGGAGCATGTCCGACAGCCGCGAGGCGAGCACCCGTTCGTCGTTGACGACGGCGCGCCACAGCTCCGACTGGCGTTCGGCGGAGACGTAGGGGCCCTGCACGAGTTTCACGAGGGCACGCCGGGTGTCGAGCGGAAGCACACCGGTGTCGGTGGCCCAGTACCGATGGCCCCCGTCCCGGTCGTTCTCAGCTGCGGCGTCCTCGGACGGGCGCGCCCCCGGGTCCTCGATTCCGCCGAATGCCTCGGATTCGTCCACGTACGTTCTCATTTCTCGTTCTTCCCGCTGTTCCCGTTCGTGTGCATCCTCGTCGGCGTCCCCTCGGGATTCCGACCGGCGCGGTTCCTCGTGGGCTTCCGGCCCGATCCGTCCCGCCGAGGTGCCCGGCGCCGGCCTCCCGGGATCTCCGTGTGGAACGCGTACTTCTCGATCGTGGCGCGCCGCCGCTGCCCGCTGAGCGATTCCCATTCGACCGTCTCCACGGACGCGGACGCCGCTTCCACGGACGCCGCCGATTCTCGTACGGCCTCTCTCGACACTGCACCGGCATCGCCTCCTGCGCCATTCCCCCGTTCGAGTCCGGCCCGAGAGCCCGAGGTACCCTGCGCGGCCAGGCGCACTCCGTGCAACGCCGCGAGTTCGATGAGTCCCACCACGCTCGCCACGCCCTGGTCGGCGGGGAACGCGGCAAGGACCTCCGCAATGGTGACGGGTGCCCCGTCCGCGGCACGGAGAGTGGCGTTCACGTGGTCGATGAGGGAACCGAAGTCGATCTCCGTCTCCCGTGCCATTGCGCGGAGCACTGTGAGGTCGACGGGTGCCGACTCGCGTTTCCGGTACTCCTCGGTGATCCGCCCCTCGCCGGGGTTGTGCAACTGAAGGCGGCTCACCGGTTGGATGAGCACCGAGGTGCGGTGGAGTTCGTAGTCGATGTCACGGAAGAGTTTGACGTCCGAGGCGAGGCGCGCGGCGAGCGCACGCGCCTCGACGATCTCCCGGTGCACCGCCCGGTCCTCCCGGAAGTCCTCCGACTGGACGAACCGCCGGAGGGACCGGGTGAGTGAGGTCATGACGTCCCCGACCTCCACCGACCGTTCGTGGAGCGTCGGCAGCAGCCGACGGACGAAGGAGATGGTGCGCGGCGGCAGCCCGTCCACGAAATCCCGTCCGAGCAGGGCGTCGAGGTTGTCCTCGAACTCGGTTCCGACCTCGGCGTCGAGCAGCAGCCGGAAGAATCCCTCGAAACTCCGACCCGCTTCCGATTCCGCGAGAAGATCGACACCGCGGAATACGTCCTCGAGGACCGTGCCGCGGTTCTCCGTGTGTTCGACGAGGTCCTGACGCAGGCGTTTGTTGATGGTCTCGAGTTCCTCGCGGACGCGCGCGAAGTCACTCGGGATCTCCCGGGCGAGCGCGACGAGTTCCTCGACGTCGTCGATCGCACTCCGGTCGTCCCGGACCTCGTCCTCACCTGCGCGGATGGCGGCGATCCGGGCCTCGATCCGATCGCGTTCGACTTCGAGCAGGGCGACCCTCCGGGAGGCGTCCGGGTCCGTCTCCCGCACGATCTCCCGCAGACGGTCCTGGATGGTGCTGAGACGCGACCGGTTCACGGTGGTCCGGGAGACCTCGAGGCCGGCGAGGAACTGGAGCGCGGTGAGCGCGTCCGGGCTGAGTTCGTAGGTCTCGTCCCGGGAATCCGGGAGTGTGCGGCGCAGCAGGATTCCCTGTTCGCGCCACCGCGTGCAGTAGTGGAGAGCGGTTCCCGGGACGTCGTGCCCGTCGTCGCGCAGATGTTCGAGGTCCGCGTCGATCTCCTCGAACAGGCGGGCCGCCGGCACACGACGTTCCTCACCCGCGAGGTGCGTACTCAGCACCGGGATCGAGAACCACGCGTTGTCCGAACGCAACAGCGCCCACGCAGCGTTCTCCTTCATGAGGCGCTGCGAGGTGAGGACACTGTGCACGACGGACATGGCACCACGGTAGACGGACCCACGGACACAGATCGTCCTGCCCGGATCACGGATCGTTCACGAACACCACCCGAGGCGCCGCGCCCGGTGACGTGGTGCCGTCGCCGGGACTGGGCGCCTCGGCGGTTTTCCAAGAGATTTACCCAGGTCAACGGATTCTCTTTGCATTCCGCGAGACGGCAAGCGAATCGATTGGACTGGGCGAATCCGTTTCCGTCACGGGGCGGAGGGTCCGTCACGGGGCGGAGGGCGGAGGCCGAGGCGGGCCCGACGAATTTCCGCGCCGTCCCTCCCCACACCCCGCGAAACCGTGATGGGATGGGAAACATGCGTCCGTCCGCATGACTCCCGCACCTCGCGGGCACGTCGTGCATCCGACGAGGACGCCCACCGCCCCACACCGGGCACAACCCACCGCCCCACCCGATCAAGGAGGATCACGTGAAGGTCTACGCCGTTCCCGAAGCCGGTGCCCCCGCCGAGGCCATGGATTTCCCCACCCCCGAACTCACGGGCAAGGAAGTCCTCGTTCGGATCACGAACACCGGAGTGTGCCACTCGGACGCGCACACGCAGGAGGGATTCATCAGCATCGGCGGTGGGAAGACAATGCCGCTCACCGCGAAGTTCCCCGCCGTCTTCGGCCACGAGATCGTCGGCACCGTCGCCGCGGTCGGCCCCGACTCCTCGCTCACCCCCGGTGACGAGAAATTCATCGTCTTCCCGTGGATCGGCTGCGGCGAGTGCCAGGCCTGCCAGGAGAACGCGGAGAACCTCTGCCCGCGCGGCCGTGCCCTCTCGATCGCCCTGCCCGGCGGTTTCGCCGAGGAGGTCTGGGTGCCGGACGAGAAGTACCTCATCCCGCTCGGTGACCTCGACGCCTCCTGGGGTGCCACCCTCGCCTGCTCCGGTGTCACGAGCTTCTCCGCCGTGAACAAGCTCCTGCCGGCCGGTGACGAGGACGTCATCGCCGTCATCGGCACCGGCGGGGTGGGACTCATGGGCGTCGCGTTCCTCAAGGAACTCGGCCACAAGAAGATCCTCGCGATCGACGTCGCCGACGAGAACCTCGAGACCGCGAAGAAGATGGGCGCGACCCACACCTTCAACTCGACGTCGACGGACAACCCGAGCAAGGCGATCCAGGAACTCGTCGGTGGGAGGATCTTCGGCGCGGTCGACTTCGTCAACAACGGCGCCACCGCGTCCCTCGCGCTCAGCCTCCTCCAGAAGGGCGGCAAGCTCGTCTCCGTCGGTCTGTTCGGCGGCTCCCACGAGTACGGGACCGCCCCGCTCGCCCTCCAGGCGCAGACCATCCAGGGGTCCTTCGTCGGCAGCCTCCCGGAGCTCCAGCAGCTCGTCGAGATCGCGAAGACCTCCGACCTGCCCGCACTGCCGATCACCGAGCAGGAACTCGGCGCGGACAACCTCAACGCCGCGCTCGACGCGCTCCGTGAGGGCCGTTCGCGCGGCCGCATCGTGCTCGTCAACGACTGAGCCGGCCGCTCCACCGCCGA
>NZ_BAAANO010000009.1:37744-53240 GCF_039529845.1 Brevibacterium samyangense
CCGTTGTGCCCGTCTCCTGTTCGCAACACGCATCGTCTACCGTTCACTCTCGTGCGCGGCGACCCCGCGCTCCCTTCCGTACCGCTCGTGCCGGTGCACACCGCTGCCGGCCGACCCGATCCCCCGAGGAGATCCCCCTCATGAAGGCGTTCCACGTCATTGCGAAGTTCCTGGCCCACGAGCGCGCGGGCAAACCCGTGTTCGGCCTCATGGGCGACGCCAACCTCGCGTTCCTCGGCGCGTTCATCGAGGCGGAGAAGGGCAACTACGTCGGCGCGGTCCGGGAGGGCGGAGCGGTGTCGATGGCCGAGGGGTACGCGCGGATGTCCGGGGAGGTCGGCGTCGCCTCCGTGACGCACGGACCGGCACTCACGAACACGCTCACGGAGCTCACCGAGGCCGCCCGCGGCAGGGCCCCGATCGTCGTCATCTACGGCGACACCCCCACGCACAACGAGCACTTCCAGTACTTCGACTCCCAGGCATTCGCCCGGGCGGCCGGCGCACACTACGAGCGCGTCCTCACCCCCGAACTCCTCGTGACGACGATGCGCAAGGCGTTCCTCCGTGCCCGCCTCGACTCCGTTCCGGTGCTCCTCGACATCCCCTTCCCGCTCATGAAGGCGGAACTCGAGTGGACGCCGCCGGCGCTCACGCACGCCGCCCCGCAGGCGATCGCCCCCGACACCGACGCCGTCGACGAGGCGCTCGGCCTCCTCATGTCCGCGAAGCGCCCCTTCGTCCTCGCCGGCCGCGGAGCCGTCGCAGCGGGCGCCCGTGACGCGATCCTCGCCCTCGCGCGCAAGGTGAACGCGCCCGTGCTCACCTCGCTCCTCGCGAAGCAGTTGTTCGAGGGCGAACCGGAGAACCTCGGCATCCACGGCACCCTGTCGACGCCCGCTGCGATCGAGTACATGGGTGAGGCGGACGTCGTTCTCTCCCTCGGCGCCTCGCTCAACAACTGGCAGACGGACCACTATCAGCTCCTCGAAGGCAAACAGGTCATCCAGTCCGACATCGACCCGGCGGCGATCGCGAAGTTCGGGCCGGTCGCGCAGGCCGTCGTCGGCGACGCCCGCCTCGTCTCGGAAGCGATGGTCGCCCGCCTCGACGAGATCGGTCACGAACCGCGCCGTGCCGCGTACCTCGAGAAGATCGCGCAGACGCCGTTCCGGGAATCCCGCGACCTCTTCGTCCCGCACACCGGCGACGGGTTCGTCGACATGCGACACGCGGCGCTCACGCTCTCGGAGGCGCTCCCGCAGGGCACCGTGAACATCACCGACGTCGGACGCTTCTGCTACTCGGTGTGGCCGCACATCGATGTGACGCCGGGCCGCTGGCACTACGCGGGGTACTTCGGGTCGATCGGCCTCGGCATCGCGGAGGGTGTGGGTGCGGCACTCGCGGTCGACGACGCACCGACCGTCGTGTGGGCCGGTGACGGCGGTTCCATGCAGGGCCTCCTCGAGATCTCCACTGCCGTCCGCGCGAAGGCACCGCTGCTCGTCGTCGTGATGAACGACCAGTGCTACGGCGCCGAGTACGGCAAGCTGCAGGCGGTCGGCTGGCATGCGGAAACGAGTTTCCTCGAATGGCCGTCGTTCGCGGAGTCCGCCGCCGGCCTCGGCGCGGAGACGCTCCGCGTCACCTCGGCACAGGAGCTCGAGGCGGCTGCCGCCCGCGTGAGTGCCTGGTCCGCCGAGGCGGTCGCCGGCGATGCACGCCCCCTCCTCATCGAGGTCGTCGCCGATGCCCACAAGGTGAGCATCCACCCCGCGGTGGTGCCCCTGGAGAAGTGACGCGAGTGGAGTGACGGGACTCCGGAGGCGAGCGCATGTGCCGGACCGGGGACAATGGACGGCATGCTCACCTTTCTCGCCGTTCTGTTGCTGCTCAATGCTGTCTTCAACGTGCTCGTCTGGCCGCGGTTCTGGAAGCGCGTGACCGCCGACCCGCGCGCCCGCGACGACGCCGGCAAGGTCACGAAGTTCTACACCGTCCACGCCGTGCTCATCCTCATCGCCCTCGTCCTCGCGGTCGCGTCCGCGCTCGCAGGCATCACGGTGCTCATCGGCTGGCGCTGAGGCGATGGAACCGGCAGCGGTGACAGGACAGGGCTGACATGACGGACGAGGGCACGGGCGCGTCACCGCGCGGGCCGCGGCTGCAGCTGCTCGCCCGTGGCTGGTTCGCACTCGTCTCCCTCGCCGGCGCCGCGATCGTGTGGATCGAGCACCGGTGGCAGCTGCACCTCGAGCTGCCGTCCGGGGTGCAGATCGGTGGACTGGTGCTCCTCATCGCCGCGAGTGCCCTCGGCACCTGGTCCGCTGTGACGATGACAACCCGCGGCGAGGGGACCCCTCTGCCCTCGGCGCTCCCGAGGCGCCTCGTCGCCGCCGGCCCGTACCGCCTCGTGCGCAATCCGATGGCGGTCGCCGGCATCGCCCAGGCCGTCGCGGTCGGGCTGCTCGTCGGGTCCTGGCTCGTCGTCGCCTACGGACTCGTGGGCTCGCTCATGTGGAACTTTCTCGTCCGGCCGCACGAGGAAGCCGACCTCGCGGCCAGGTTCGGCGAGGAGTTCGAGGAGTACCGCCGCACCGTCGGCATCTGGGTACCCCGGCTCCGGTGAGGCGGGTCAGCGCACTGTACTCGCGGTGGCCCCGGCACCTGCACTCCATCGGCGTCGCGATGTACAAGCACCGTCCCGAGTTGCCACCGTTGTCCCGGGGTCAACGCTGCCAACTCGGGATTCTGGTGGTAACCCGCCGGTGGCACGACAGCTCGACACAACCCTCATCGACCTCGCCATTCCCGGAAGCGGCGGGCGATCTCGTTCAGGGACTTCTCACCACTCGCGACAGCAATGACGAAGTCATAAGCCTCATCGTCTTCGACATCGAGGTCGTTGCCGTTGATCGCGGAGAACACGATGAGAGCGAGCCATCCGAGCCGTGTGTTGCCGTCGACGAGGGCATGATTGCGGATCAACGATTCGAAGAGCGCTGCGGCTTTGTCGTCGAGCGACGGATACGCTTCGTTCCCCCAGAGCACGGTGGTGGGTCGGTGAGCTGCTGATTCGATGAGTCCCACGTCCCGCACCGGACCGACGCCGAGATCATCGGTGAGCCGCAGGAGGTCCTCCGTCGAGAGGAACTCCGTCATTTTCCGAGGCGTTCGAGAAGGTCCGCGTATCGCGAGCGCGCCTTCTGGGAGGCTTCCGCCACTGCCGACTCGTGGCCGCGCCGGGCCGCAACTTCATGGATGGCGGCGATAGCAGCGGCATGCTTGCTCACCCCGTCGCGCTCCGCGAGCGCGGCGAGGGCCTTTTCATCATCTGCCGTCAGGCGAAGTGTCATGGCCATGCATCAACGATACCAAAGTGATACCAGATAGGAGAAGAGTGCCGAGAGGAGGCAACGGCGGCCGGCGGGGAGGTGCAAGCACCGTCCCGAGTTGCCACCGTTGTCCCGGGGTCAACGCTGCCGACTCGGGATTCTGCTGGTCACCCGCCGCCGGCACACGCGCATACGGCCCCGACGGCCTCCTACCCCTCAACCCGCCGTGAGCACGTCCCAGATGTGTTCCTCGCCGCCGCACAGCGCCGCAGTACCGAGAGCCACCAGGGCCGCATGTTCGCTCGTGCCGGAATCCCGCGTCGCCCAGATGAGCTGCGTGAGGTGGTGGAGTGGGTACTCGCGGGTGATGCCGATCGCGCCGTGCAGCTGGTGCGACTGCGCCGCGACGAGCCCGCCCGTCTGTGCCGCGATCACCGTGGCGACGTGCGCCGCCGCGACCTCACGGTCGGTGACGAGACCCGCACCGATCGCCGGTCCCGCGAGCTCGACGGCCCTCTCGAGCGCCTCGGCCGCGAGGTCCGTGTGGATCCACATCCGGGCGATGTGGCTCTTCACCGCGGGGATCGCCGCGAGCGGCGCCCCGAACTGCTCACGCGTGACGACGTGCTCGATCGTGAGCGCGAGCGCGCCCTCGCTCGCGCCGAGCAGCACCGCCGCGTCGAGGACCGCGCTGAGCGCCTCCCGGCCGGGTTCGCCCAGGCCGGCCTTCGCATGCGCGTCCCGCAGCGCCTCGGGCAGCCCACCGGTGACGCCGAGGCGTGCGAGGCCCCGGACGAGCGCCACGGCATCCGCGAGTCCACCGCCGGAGCCGCCGTCCGCCTCGGGGACGGACACACCGGTCCAGCCGAGCTCGGCGATCTGGGCGGCGAGCGCCTCGGCGCCCTCCGGTGTGCGGTCGACGTCGAGGAGCGCGCCTCCGGCGACCTGCCCGGCGAGCGCAACGAGTTCCTGCAGATCCGGGTCCGCGAGGGCCGGCAGAGGCCGGGCTGCGGAGAGGTCCTTCGGGAGTTCCATCTTCGCGACGATCCCGAGGAGCACGTCCTCCGCACCTCCGCGGATCCCGAACGCCGGGGACGCCCACAGTGCCTTCTCGACGAGGCCGGCGAGTTCGTCGCTCGGAGCGGGGACGAGCCGCCGGACGACGTCGATGAGGTCCTTCTCGAAGACGTTCCCGAGGAACTTCGAAGCGGCAGCCGCCCGGACCGGGGCCTCGCCGGCGTCGAGCGCAGCGGCGATCCGCTGATACATGTGCCGCAGGGAGGCGAGCGTCGCGACGACCTGTCCGAGGTCGCGGCGTGCCCCCTCGTCGGTGCGCAGCCCGGGTTCCTCGAGTGCGGCGGGGAGGAGCACCCACGTCGACAGTGCGCGCTCGGGGCCGCCCCGTTCGAAGCTCAGCTGCTCGACGACCTGCGACCACCCCTGGCCCTCGACCCCGATGAGGCGGCGGGTGGGGACGAAGACGTCGGTGAAACGCACCTCGTTGAAATGGTGTTCACCGGCGAGATCGACGATCGGGGTGACCTCGACGCCCTCCCACGCGGTGTCGACGAGGAACTCGCTCAGCCCCTTGTGCTTGCGGGCCTCGACCGAGGTGCGGGCGAGGACGTAGAGCGCATTCGCGTTGTGCGCCTGCGTCGTCCAGACCTTGTGACCATTGAGGATCCACCCGCCCTCCACGGGCTCCGCCCGCGTCTGCACCGAGGCGAGGTCGGAGCCGGACTCCGGTTCGCTCATCCCGAGGCCGATGACGGACCGGCCGGCGATGATGTCCGGCAGGATCTCGCGCTTGAGTTCCTCGGTTCCGGCACGGAGCACGGTCGGGCCGATCTGCCTCTCGGCGATCCAGTGCGCGGTCACGGGCGCGCCCACCCGGAGCATCTCCTCGGTGAGCGCGAGGCGGTCCGTGTTCGGCCTCCCCTGTCCGCCGTGCTCCTGCGGCCACGTCATCCCGAGGAACCCGGCAGCGCCGAGGGCCTCCGAGAACTCCCGGTCGACCGAACGCAGCCAGCAGTCGACGACCGGTTCGAGCTTCCCCGCGTCCTTCCACTCGGCGAGGAGCGCACGGATCCGTGCCCGCACCTCCTTCTGGGATTCGTGCGTGCTCACGGGTGCGGTCGTGGGATCCGGTGTGCTCGTCATGTGCTCGACGTCCGTCGTCATCGCGTCACCGCCCCTCGAAGACCGGGGTGCGCTTCTCGCGGAACGCCGTCACGGCCTCCGCGGAGTCGCGCGTCGACTGGATGACCGCCTGTTCGGCGGCGGCATGCACGAGGTGTGCCTCGAGCGACTGGGTGCGTGCGATCCGGGTGAGTCGTTTGATCGTGCGGACCGCGATCGGCGGTCCGGCGGCGAGCTGCTGCGCGAGTTCCCTCGCCGCAGGCAGCAGGTCCTCGGCCGGGTACAACTCGAGCGCGATCCCGAGCTCGACCGCTTCCGCACCGCCGACGAACCGGCCGGTCCACATGAGTTCGAGGGCCCGTTGTTCCCCGACGATCCGGGGCAGCATGTGGGCACCACCGTCTCCGGGCACGAGCCCGACGCGCACGTACCCCTGGGAGAGGCGCGCGGTGTCGGCGATGAGTCGGATGTCGGCCATGAGCGCCATGTCCATGCCGGCACCGATCGCGTCGCCGTTGATCGCGGCGATGTACGGCTTCTCGAAGTGTTCGAGGGCACGGGCGACCTCGTGGACGTCGTCGGCGAGGAAGGCTCGTCGTTCGAGCGTCTCCGTCACGGAACCGAACTCCTCGAGGTCGACACCGGCGCAGAATCCCTTGCCGGCACCGGTGATGAGGAGGACCGTCACCTCGGGGTCCGAGGCGGCCCGGCGGATCGCGTCCGCCCAGGCGGCGAGCATGGCGCGGGTGAAGGCGTTGCGCCGGTGGGGACGGTGGAGGGTGAGGGTCGCGACGCCGCTGACGACCTCGTAGAGGACCGGGGCGTCCTCGGTGGGCGCGGTGGCCGGATCCGATGTCGCGGCCGGGGATGTCGTTGACACTGCGGGGGGTGCTCCTTTGCACTCGAGGTAGGCGCTGTGGGCTCGGCCCGGCACATTCGGCCCGGCCCGGCCACGCCGCGACCTCACTGAACGATCGTTCAATTCCGCATCCGAGTGTAGTCCGCAACCGCGCTTTGTACAGTGGGTGAACTGTGCACGGGGCCCGATGACCGCTGGCGGAGCCGGTGAGAAAGTTCGCATCCGACTGCGGAATGAATCCGGAGCGCGTTAGGGTTGTTCACGTTTGAAGCATGAACGTGCAAGTAATCCCGTCCGGGAGCTCCGCACGGCTCGTGCTCGCTTCGATCCACACCGACGTCTTTCACAGGAGAACCATGCTCAAGGTCGCCATCATCGCCGGCACGTCCCGCCCCGGAGCCCTCAACCCGCAGATCACCGCGTGGACCGAGAAGCAGCTCGAGGCGCACGAAGGCATCCAGGCCGAGGTCGTCCACTTCAACGACTTCGACCTCCCCCTCCTCGACGAGGCGATCCCCGGCGGAGCCCACATGTACGAGAACGACCACACGAAGGCCTGGGGCGCGAAGCTCGAGGAGTTCGACGCGTTCCTCTTCGTCGTCCCCGAGTACAACCACTCCTTCCCGGGCTCACTCAAGAACGCTCTCGACTTCGTCGCCACCGAGTTCAACAACAAGGTCGCCGGCATCATCTCCTACGGCGCCGACAAGGGCGTCCGCGCGGCCGAGCAGCTCCGCCTCGTCCTCGCGAACTACCGCACCGCCGTCGTCCGCGGCCAGGGCGCCTTCTCGATCTTCACCGACGTCAAGGACGGCGTGTTCGCACCCGAGGAGGTCTCCTCCAACACCTTCGGCCCGATGGTCGAGGACCTCGTCGCCTGGGGCGAGGCCTTCAAGACCATCCGCGAGAACGCCGCCACCCAGGCCGCCTGACCTCCCGCACCCCCGCCGAGGCGCCCCGGCGGACCCGGCACCTCGCGCTCCTTCTCGTTCCTGGACGCCCCCGGGGAATCCACTCCACGTCCCCGGACCCACCCCGACATTGCTTGCGCGTTCAAGTAATCCCGTGTGAGGGTGTCCGCATGACGAAGAATCTCTCTGTCGCCCTGCTCCTCGTCCGCGCCGTCCTCGGTGTCGTGATGTTCGCCCACGGCATGCAGAAACTCACGGAGATCGGCATCCCCGGTGTCCAGGGCATGCTCGCCGGCATCGGTGTGCCCGCACCGGAACTCCTGGGCACGGCCATGCCCTATGTCGAGATCGCGGTCGGTGTCATGCTCGTCGTCGGCCTCGGAACCCGGATCGCCGGGATCATCACCGCCGCGATGATGGCCGTGGCCACGTTCGGCGTGCACCTCGGCGCGGGCTTCTTCGCCGCGAACGGCGGCTACGAGCTCACGCTCGTTCTCGCCGTCGTCGCGCTCGCTCTCGCGTTCTCGGGCCCCGGCTCGCTCGCACTCGACGCCCCGATCCGCCGGAGATCCGCGAAGGACTGAACCTCGGCCCGCCCCCGGTCACCGAAAGCAGCACTTTGCTCTCTCGGCAGCAATTCGCCCCGCTGCCACGAGCGCAAAGTGCTGCTTTCGCGCACCCGAACCCCGCCTAGAACGTGAGCAGGTCCTGCGCCTCGAGGTGGGCGATCTCGTTCGCGGTGAGGAGGACCGCCCGGTTCGCCGCCTCCCCGTGGGCCTCGTGCGAGAACCTCACACGGGTGACCCCGGCGTGCGCGGGACGGAAGAGGAAATCGCGGGCGAGCCCGTACTCCTCGGCGAGGAACCCGTTGACGACCCCGCCGTGACACGCCACGACGACGTTCTCCCCCGGGTGGGCACGCGCGATCGCCCAGATCGCCGAGTGGACGCGGGCACGGAACTCCGCGGAGCCCTCGCCGAGCGGGATCGCGTCCCAGGTGACGGTGCGGACCATGGCGGAGGCCGCCGCGGCCGCCGCCTCTCCGCCGACGGCGGCCTCGAAACTCGACTCCTGCGGGACGTCGCGGAAGATGCCGACCTCCCGCACCTCGGGCACGATCGTGACGTCGAGGCCGTGACGGGAGGCGATCGCCTTCCCGGTGTCGTTCGCCCGCGCGAGGTCCGAGGAGTACACCGCGTGGAGGTCGGCATCGGCGAGGAGGTCCGCGGTCGCCTCGGCCTGGGCGCGCCCGGTCTCCGAGAGCGGTGCGTCATAGGCGAGGAACTCGGGCGAATCGTGTGAGGCGCGGATCTGCTGACCGTGCCGCACGAGCCACACGTCCGTGTATCCCTCGCCCTTCGTGAGGAGAGCGTCGCCGAGTGCGCGTCCGAGGAAATTGCTCATGCGGGTGCTCCTCCGTCGACGGTGATGAGGGTGCCGGTCGTATAGGAGGCGAGCGACGAGGACAGGTAGAGCACCGCGCCGACGATCTCCTTCGGGTCTCCCCCGCGCTTCATCGCGAAGGATTGTGCGCGCTGTTCGAACGCCCCCATGTCCCAGTGCTTCGACACGTCGGTGAGGAACGTACCGGGCACGACGCAGTTCACGCGCACGTGCGGGCCGTACGCATGGGCGAGCGCCACGGTCACGGCGTTGAGGCCGGCCTTCGCCGCCGAGTACGGCACGGTCGCGGGCTTCGGGTACAGCGAGGCGATCGAGCTGATGTTCACGACCGACCCCTCCATGCCCGCGTCGATCATCCGCTCGGACAGCAGGGCCGCGAGCCGGAACGGCCCCTTGAGATTGAGCCCGAGGACCTTGTCGAAGAGCGCCTCCTCGATGCCGATGATCGAATCGTAGAGCGGCGAGGAACCCGCGTTGTTCACGAGCACGTCGACCCCACCGAGCACGTCCCAGGCGACTTCGGCGAACGCCGTCACCTCGTCCCAGTCGGTGACGCGGACGGACCGTGCATGCACGGCTCCCCCGGTCTCCGCCGTGATCCGCCGCGCGGCGTCCTCACAGGACTCGAGCCTCCGGGAGGCGATGAGCACCTCGGCCCCGAGGAGCGAGAAGGCGCGCGCCATCTCGAACCCGAGGCCACGCGAACCGCCCGTGATCACGACCCGCTTCCCGGTGAAGTCGAAGCGGAACTCCCCCGCGCCGGGCGCGGAACCTGTCACGGTACCGGGCACCGTTGCCTCACCCATCGATGATCTCCATCGCCTGGTCGAAGAGGGAGACGGTGCGTTCGTGCAACCGCTCCCCCACTTCCTCGGGTGCGAGGCCGGCCTTCGCGCGCGCCTGGCTGCCCTCGAGGATCGAGCCGAACCGGAAGCACGCGAGCACATGGTAGAAGTCGACCTCGTCCACATCGCGGGTGGCGACGTCGCCGTAGGCGGCGACGATCTCGTCCTTGCTCGGGGCTCCCGGCAGGGTGTTCCCGTACGAGGACGCGAGGAGGTGCCCGAGGTCGAGCAGCGGGTCGCCGAGAGTCGACAGCTCCCAGTCGACGAGCGCCGCGACCCCGGGCCGGTCCGCGGTGAAGAGGACGTTGCCGGCGTGACAGTCGCCGTGGATGATCCCCACTCTGCTCGCCGCCGCGACACGGTCCATGCGCGCGTTCAACCACGCGGGGATCGCCTCGACACCCTCGTGGTCGAGTCCCGGCCACTCGGGGAACTCGCGGTAGCTCTCGAGCTGCCCGACCCAGCGGCCGGGCTGGCGTTCGAGCCAGCGGTCCGGCTTCCCGAACCCCTCGAGCCCGGCCGCGAGGTGGTCGACGTTCCCGAGGTGTGCGACGGCCCGCGCGTGTTCGAGCCCGGCGGCGTGCTGCCAGGCCTCGTCCGCGAGGACGTGCGCGGGCACCTCGGAGACCCCGTTGTACCCCTCGACGGCGTCCATGACGAAGAATGCGTTGCCGAGCACCGACAGGTCGTCGCAGGCCGCGACGAACTCCGGGTGCGGCACGGGCGTGCCCGCGAGGGCGGCGAGGACCCGTGCCTCCCGGAGCATGATCTGGTCCGAGTTCTTCCGCTTGTTCACGGGCGGCCCTCGGTAGATGAGGCGCCGGGTGGCGCCGTCGGGTGCCGTCCCGGCGGGCGCCTCGGCGGTGGACTCCGCACCGCCGGGCACCCAGTCGAATGCGAGGAGCACGTTCTGGGTGCCGCCGGTGAGGAAGTCGGGGTTCTCCACCCGGCCGGGCCCGAGGTGCCCGGTCAGCCAGGTGCCGAGCGTGCCGAGGTCGAGTCCGGCCTCCCGGGCGTGCTGTGCGGCGGCGTCCGCCGTCACGAGGCCGCCTCGAGGTACTGCGCGAACTTCGCCTTCGCGGCCGCGGTCCGGGTCGGGATGTGCTCGGTGGGCACCTCGACCGGTTCGTAGTCGCGGAGGACACGGCGGGAGACGGTGACCTTGTGGACCTCGTCCGGGCCGTCGTAGATTCGCGCGGCGCGAGCGTTGCGGTACATCTCCTCGAGCGGGAGGTCGCCGGTGATGCCGAGCGAGCCGTGGACCTGGATGGCCCGGTCGATGACGTTGTAGAGCACCTGGGCGCCCCAGAACTTGATGAGCGCGATATCGGTGAGCGCCGCCTTCGTCCCGCCCTGGTCCATCTTCCATGCGGCCTGGAGCGTGAGCAGTCGGGCCGCCTCCATCTCCGCCTTCGAGGTCGCGACCATGTCCTGGATCATCTGCTTGTCGCGCAGGAAACCGCCGGAGACCTCCCGGGAGACGACGCGCTCGCACATGATGTCGAAGGCGCGGCGGGCCTGACCGAGCCAGCGCATCGCATGGTGGATGCGGCCGGGGCCGAGGCGCTTCTGGGCGAGGAGGAATCCGTCGCCCTCCTGCCCCACGAGATGGGAGGCGGGGACGCGGACGTTCTCGTAGAGGATCTCCGCATGGCCCTTGTCGCCGGCCGAGTGCGAACCACCCATGACGGGGATGTCGCGGAGGACGTTGACGCCCGGGGTGTCACGGTCGACGAGGATCATCGAGGCGCGCTTGTGCGGTTCTGCGTCCGGATCGGTCACGCACATGACGATGAAGAAGTCGGCGTGGGACCCGTTCGAGGAGAACCACTTGTGGCCGTTGATGACGTACTCGTCACCCTCGCGGACCGCGCGGGTCGTGAGGCGGGTGGGGTCCGCCCCGGCACCGGGTTCGGTCATCGAGAAGCAGGAGCGCTTCTCACCGGCGAGGAGCGGCTTCATCCACCGTTCCTTCTGGAAGTCGTCGCCGCCGATCGCGAGGAGCTCGGCGTTGCCGGAGTCCGGGGCGTTGTTGCCGAAGATCGACGGGGCGAGCGACGAGGACCCGAGGATCTCGTGCATGAGGCCGAGCTTGAGCTGGCCGAACCCACCGCCACCGAGTTCCGGCGGCAGGTGCGCGGCCCACAGACCCTTGTCCTTCACCTGCTGCTTGAGGCCGGCGGTCGCGGCCTTGTACTGCTCCTCGTCGAGGCCGGCGACCTCGAGCGGGTAGATCTCGTTCTTCACGAAGTCGCGCATCCACGCGAGCTTCTCCTCGAACTCCGGTTCGGTGCTGAAATCCCAGCTCATGTCAGTTCTCCTCCTCGAGAATGGTGAGCGCCTGCTGCGCGAGTTGTTCGACGCCCTCGCCGGCGTAGGTCGGGTCGAGATCGAGGTCGCCCATCTGCCCGGTGATGAGGCGGGTGTAGACGCCCTCCCGGATGCACGCGAGTTTCCACATCGCGAAGGCGGCGTAGTAGCCGACGTTGTGCGCGGTGGCCCCGGTCGCCTCCTCGTAGCGGGCGACGAGCGACTGCGCGCTCGGGAATCCGTCGGCCTCCCGGGGCACCCAGATGCTCGTGAAGTCCTCGGGGGTCGTGAGCATCGCGACGAAGTACCCGAGGTCGGTGAGGGTCTCCCCGATCGCGGTGAGTTCCCAGTCGACGACGGCCTGCACGGAACCGTCCTCGGCGAAGATCATGTTGTTCGGTTTGAAGTCCCCGTGGGCGATTCCGACCGGTGAGAGCTCCGCCGGGGGGACCCGGGAGGCGAGGACGTCGTGGACGGCCTTGATCTCCGGGATGTCCCGGGTGGTGATGGTCTCGAACTGGCTGAGCCAACGGCGCAGCTGCCGTTCGATGAGGCTGCCGGGCCGGCGGAGGTCCGTGAGTCCGACCGCGTCGACGTCGACGCTGTGGATCGCGGCGAGGGTGTCGACCATGCCGAAGGCCGTGGCCTCGCGTCGGTCGGCGGGGATGCGCGCCCAGTCCTCCGGCGTGTTGAGCGCGAACCCGGCGCAGTGGTCCATGAAGACGAAGGGAACCTCCATGACCGCGGGGTCGTCGACGATCTCGAGCACGTGCGGGACGGGCACATCGGTGGGGCCGAGCGCCGCCATGATCCGGCCCTCGCGGGCCACGTTGTGCGCGCTGCCGCCGGTGTGGCCGAGCGGCGGGCGGCGGAGCACCCAGCGTTTCCGTCCGTCGACGAGGAGCGTGAACGTGAGGTTCGACCGGCCGACGGAGAGCACCTCGTACTCGACCTCGTCGGCCCCGAACCGTTCACGGATCCAGGCACCGACCTTCTCCGGGTCGATCCCGGCGGGCGCGCCGGACCGTGCCTCACTGCTGGGTGCCTCTCTGCTGCGCTCCTCGGCGGTGGCTTCCGAATGGGTCACCGTTGACCTCCTGCTCATCCGGCGTCGTCGCCGTGGTCTCTCCTCACGAGCGCACGGGACGCATCGAGCGCACCCGCGGTCAAGTGAATTGAACATTCGTTCAGAACGGTTTTAACCCTAGGAGGAGTGGGGCACCTCGTCAACCGGGCGAGGTGCACACGCAGCGGACCGCCGCCCGACTCCCGGGGCGCACCTTGCGGCACCACCTCCGGACGTTCCGGGCCCGGAACGTGGCCCGGAACGTGGCCCGGAACGTGGCCGGGAACTCAGTCCGCCCGCACGCATATGAGAAACTGAACGGACGATCACCTCCCACCCGTGCATGCATTCGAAGAGGAATACAGTGACCAGCGCCATCGATGCCCCCAACAACGGGCCGCTCTCCGGGATCGTCGTCGCCGACTTCTCCCGCGTGCTCGCCGGCCCCTACTGCACCATGAACCTCGCGGATCTCGGTGCGACCGTCATCAAGGTCGAGAGCCCGACCGGTGACGACACCCGCCACTGGAAGCCGCCGGCCTACCGTGACGGCGCCTGCTACTACCAGTCGGTGAACCGGAACAAGCATTCGATCGTGCTCGACCTCGCGGACGCGGAGGACCTCGGGACGGCGAAGGCGATCGCCACCCGTGCGGACGTCTTCATCCACAACTTCAAGCCCGGGTCGATCGACAAGTTCGGCCTCGGCTACGAGGGCGTCAAGGAACTCAACCCCGCGATCATCTACGCCCACATCAGCGGCTTCGGCTCCGACAAGGGCAAGAACCTCCCCGGCTACGACGTCCTCGTGCAGGGCATGGCCGGCCTCATGTCGATGAACGGCGAACGCGACGGCGACCCCGTCCGCTCCGGAGTCTCCCTCTTCGACCTCACGACCGGCATGATGACGGCGATCGGCATCGTCGCCGCGATCCGCCACCGCGACCTCACCGGTGAGGGCCAGCTCGTCGAGAACAACCTCATGGCGAACGCCGTGTTCACGATGGCGAACCAGTACCAGGTCGCCGCGACCACGGGGAAGGGCCCGAGCCGCAACGGCAAGGAACACCCCACGATCTACCCGTACAACGCGTTCCCCACCGGCGACGGCGAACTCATCGTCGTCGCGGGCAACAACGGCCAGTTCGCGAAGCTCACGCAGGCCCTCGGGATCCCCGAGGTCGCGTCGGACGAGCGTTTCGACAATGCGGAGAAGCGCAACGTCAACCGCGACGAACTGCGGCCGCTCCTCGAGGCCGCCCTCGCGAAGAAGTCGAAGACCGAATGGTTCGGCATCCTCCGGGAGGCCGGTCTGCCGGTGTCCCCCGTGCAGAGCGTCGACGAGGGCCTCGTCTCCGCCGAGGAGCTGGGACTCGAGCCGGTCTGGTACCCGCAGGACGCCTCGGGAGAGCAGACGAGCGACTTCGCGACCGTCCGCAACTCGCTGCGCATGTCCGCGACACCCACGACCTACCGCAAGCAGCCGCCGCTGCTCGGCGAGGACACCGAGGCCGTCAGGGCCTGGCTGGCGCAGCCCACCGCCTGACGCCGCCGCACGCGCAACAGAGCTCCACGCGCACAGCACCGCCGAGGCGCCGCGCGGGTGAGGAGATCTCCTCACCCGGCCGGCGCCTCGGCCGTACCCACCGGGGATCCCCGCGCGGGCGGGAATCCGGTCCCCCAGGACCTGTTCGGACCGGCTCCTCGCGGCTAGCCTCTCTCTCGTACGCGCCCGGGCCCCGTGCCGGGCAGGCCGCCGGCGCGGAGGTCGTCATGCCCGTGCGCAACGCACAGAAGGGCCGGCGGGTCCGCGAGGAGATCCTCATGGAACTGCGGAACGCAGCGCCGCACGGCTCCACCGGAGAACCCGCCATCGAGCTCCACTCGCTCGATCTGTCCTCCCTCGCCTCGGTCCGCGAGCTCGGACAGGCGCTGGCCGAGGACGGCAGGCCGATCCACATCCTCGTGAACAACGCCGGCGTCATGACCCCGCCGGAACGCCGGTCGACGGCCGACGGTTTCGAACTGCAGTGGGGCACGAACCACCTCGGGCACTTCGCGCTCGTCGGGCTCCTCCTCCCGCTCCTGCGCGCGGGGAGTGCACGCGTGACCTCGCAGATCAGCGTCGCCGCGAACGAGCACTCGATCCACTGGGACGACCTCGACTGGGCGCGCTCGTACCACGGCCGCCACGCCTACAGCCAGTCGACGATCGCCGTCGGACTCTTCGGACTCGAACTCGACAGGCGCAGTCGCGCCCATGGGGTCTCACGAGCAACCTCTCGCACCCGGGCGTCGCCCCGACGAGCCTCCTCGCGGCCCGACCCGAACTCGGCCGGTCCCGCCCGACCCCGCTGCGCCGCGTCATCGCCGCTCTCTCGGCACGTGGGCTCGTGTTCGGTACGGTCGAATCCGCACAGCTCCCCGCGCTCATGGCCGCGACCTCGCCCGAGGCGGTCGGCGGTGCCCTCGACGGACCGCGCGGCTTCCGGCACCTCGGCGGCCCGCCGACGCAGCAGCCGCTCTACTCGCGCCTCCGCGACACGACGGCGGCGCAGCGCATCCGGGCGATCTCCGAGGATCTCACCGGGGTCGGGTTCCCGCAGAACTGAAGGCGCTCACAA